>QCNX01000018.1 GCA_003210015.1 Pelagibacteraceae bacterium AG-426-P20
GAATATTAATTTTGAACTATTTTTTTTAAAAACACCAAGAACAAGCAAAAACATAATTGAAAGTGAGATAAATATTTCTGGTAATATAAAGCTTAAATTTTCCATATTATTTAATAGCCAAGTTTATTGAGTGCGTATTAATTAAATCTGTTACAGAAACTTCTATAGTATTTATCAGTGGATCTGGGTAAAATCCAAAAAATAAAATTGGAGCTGCAAGGCAGCTTAGAATAAAATATTCAGATTTATTCAAATCTAAAATTTTTTTGAGATCTTCATTAATTAATTTTCCAAAAACAACTCTTTTATATAACCACAACATATAAGCAGCTCCTAAAATCACTCCAAGACTTGCTAAAACTGCCACTAAAAAATTATCTTTAAAAGCACCCATCAATATTAAAAACTCGCCAATAAAACCGCTTGTTCCTGGCAAACCAAGAGATGCTAAAGCGAATATCATAAACAATATTGAATATTTTGGTATTACAGAAACTAACCCTCCATAAGTACTTATCAGTCTAGAATGCATTCTATCATACACTACCCCAACTGTTAAAAATAACGCTGCTGAAACTAATCCATGGCTTATCATTTGAATAATACTTCCCTCGATTCCCTGTTGTTGTAGAGTAAATATTCCTAATGTTACAAAACCCATATGTGCAACAGATGAATATGCGATTAGCTTTTTCATGTCTTCCTGCATTAAAGCAATTAAAGATGTGAATATGATTGCAATTACACTTAAAACATAAATTAAAGGTGTAAATATCTCTGATGCAACAGGGAAAAGACCTAATGAAAATCTAATAAAGCCATATCCAGCCATCTTTAGTAATATTGCAGCTAATAATACAGACCCAGCTGTAGGCGCTTCAACGTGAGCATCAGGTAGCCATGTATGAACAGGCCACATAGGTGTTTTGACTGCAAATGAACTAAAAAAAGCCAACCATAAAAGATTTTGATATTTAACGTCGATGCCAATTTCATAAAGTTGAATTACATCAGTAGTTCCAGTTATCCAATAAATTGAAATAATTGCAACTAACATTAAAACAGAACCAAGTAATGTATATAAAAAAAACTTGAATGCTGAATATACACGTCTCTCACCGCCCCAGATTCCTATTATTAAAAACATCGGAATTAAGCCGGCTTCAAAAAATAAATAAAAAATGACCAGATCTAGTGCACAAAAAACACCAATCATAAAACTTTCCATGATAAGTATTGCAATTAGAAAATCTCTTAATCTATTTTTAACAGAATTATTTACAGATATAATGCATAAAGGAGTAATAAAAGTTGTTAATATAACAAATAAAATTGAAATTCCATCTATTCCAATTTTGTAATTTATAAATCCTTCAATCCATATTCTATCTTCTACAAATTGAAAACTAGAAATAGATTGATCAAAGAAAATCCATAAATATATAGAAACTAAAAAATTAACAATTGAAGTAAATAAAGCTACATATTTAGCTGTCAGATTGCTTCCTCCTTTATCTTTAGTAAAAAATAGAAATAAGGCACCAATTGTTGGTAATAATATTAATGATGAAAGGATAGGAAAGTTCATTATTTAACTATTAAAAAAGTTAGTAAAGCAGAGAAACCTAATAGCATTACAAAAGCATATTGATAGATAAAACCACTTTGAAACTTAGTTGCTTTAATTGAACATTTTTTTATAAAAGAAGAAATTCCATCAGGACCAAAACCATCAATTATAGTTCCATCACAAAATTTCCACAAAAATAAACCTATTTTTTTTGATGATCTAATAAATATAACTTCATATAATTCATCGAAATACCACTTGTTAAGCAAAAATTTATATAAAGGTTTGTTTATCGATGCTATTGAATTAGGTAATTCTTTATTTTTGACAAATAAATAATAAGCAAGAGGAATTGATAGTAAAACTAAACAAGGTGTTAAGAATAAGAACCATGTTGGAGGATGTTCTGTGCTCAAGGGTTCCAAAAACTTAATAGACTCCGCCCAGAAATAATTATCACCGCCATGGCCAATAAAAAGATCTTTAAACAAAAAACCAGCAAATACAGCACCAATAGAAAGTATAAATAAAGGAATGAGCATAACCATTGGGGACTCATGCGTTTCCTCTATTTTGATATCTTTATTATTATACTCACCATGAAAAGTTTTAAAAATCAATCTCCATGAATAAATAGATGTAAGAAATGCTGTAAATATTCCAATCCCAGCTGCATAGTAACCTGTAGTATTTCCTTTTAAGTATGCAAATTCTATAATTGCATCTTTTGAATAAAATCCTGATAAGAATGGAAACCCTGTTAAAGCCAAAGTTCCAATTATCATTAAAGCGTATGTATATGGTATTTTTTTCCATACACCACCCATATTGTTAATATTTTGCTCATCCTTAAAAGCATGGATTACAGAACCGGATCCTAAAAATAATAGTGCTTTAAAAAATGCATGTGTGAATAAATGAAACATAGCTACATTGTATGCGCCTACACCTGCAGCAAAAAACATATAACCGAGTTGACTACATGTAGAATAAGCAATTATCTTTTTAATATCTGTTTGAACCAAAGCTACTGTAGCAGCAAAAAATGCTGTCGACATTCCAACTATTGTCACCAAATTCAAAATTAAAGGAGAGTATTCATAAATTGGTGAACATCTTACTACTAAAAAAACACCTGCTGTTACCATTGTTGCTGCATGAATTAATGCTGAAACAGGCGTGGGACCTTCCATTGCATCTGGTAACCAAGTATGGAGCAATATCTGTGCAGACTTACCCATGGCTCCAATAAATAAAAGTAAACAAATTAAATCTATTGCTTTAGTTTCGAAACCTAAAAAGGTTAAATTTTTATCAGTAATTGTTGGAATTTGCTGAAATACCTCTGAATAATTAACAGTTCCAAATATATAAAAAATTAAAAAAATCCCTAGTGCAAAACCAAAGTCACCTACTCTATTTACTACAAATGCTTTGATTGCTGCAGCATTTGCACTTTCTTTTTTGAACCAAAAACCAATTAAAAAATATGAACAAAGGCCAACTCCTTCCCAGCCAAAAAATAATTGAATAAAATTATCTGAAGTGACTAGCATCAACATTGCAAAAGTAAATAATGATAAATAAGCCATAAATCTTGGCTTATGAGGATCGTGAGACATGTAACCAATTGAATAAATATGTACCAAAGAGGATACAGATGTAACTACAACTAACATTATGGCTGATAATGGGTCAATTAACATGGACCAATTAACATTTAATGATCCTGAGTTTATCCAGGTTGCTATAACAATATTTTCTTCATATTGATTTGTAATTACTTGATAAAGAACATAAATCGATAAAAGTGCAGAGATTGAAACAAGTAAACTTGTTACAATTTCTGAATTTCGGTCACCAATATATCTACCAAAAAAACCTGAAATAATTGAAGCGATGAGGGGAAGAAATAAAATTGAAATTTCCATAGTTAACCTTTTAGCTTATCTATTTCTTCAACCCGGATTGTTCCAGAATTTCTATAGTAAACAACAATAATTGCCAAACCAATCGCTGCTTCAGCTGCAGCCACAGTTAATATAAAAAGAGTAAAAACCTGACCAGTAAGATCATTCAGATATATCGAAAATGACACAAGGTTAATATTTACAGCCAATAAAATCAGCTCAATACTCATCAATACAACAATAATATTTTTTCTGTTTAAAAAAATTCCTACAATACCAATTGTAAAAATTATAGCCCCAAGAGTTAAATAGTGACCAAGTCCAATATTAATCATCTAAACTTACCCCCTTGTTAGTCTTTACATCTACAACCTGAACTCCTTCTGATCTTTCTCTTGAAATTTGTTTGATATAACTTTGTTTTTTAACCCCATCTCTTTGACGAAATGTAAGTACGATTGCACCTATCATTGCAACCAGCAATATCATTCCACTTATTTGAAACACATGGATATAATCAGTATATAAAATCTGACCTAAAGAATGAGTATTACTAATATTTTCATTTAATTGAGAGTTAACTTTGTAAAACAAATCAGGCTTATATTTCCAGCCACCAATAACAATAATTAATTCAAAAAATATAACGATGCTTATAATTAATCCAAAAGGTATATGACCAGAACTTTGAGATGATAAAAACCACTGATTTTTTTGTTGAGCAACGTTCAGCATCATAACAACAAATAAAAACAAAACAGCAACAGCTCCGACGTATACTATAAGCATAATCATTCCTAAAAATTCAGCTCCAATCATTATGAATAAACATGAAATACTAATGAAATCTAAGATTAAAAAAAATACTGAATGAACTGTATTTTTTGAGGCAGTAACCATAATAGCAGAAATAATTGCTATTGTAGAAAATATATAAAAAAAAATTGCGTGGGCCATTATTTTATCTATAAGGATTATCAGCTTTAATATTTGCAGCTAATATATTTTCCCATCTATCTCCATTATCTAATAATTTTTCTTTTGTATAATAAAGTTCTTCTCTCGTTTCGGTAGAAAATTCAAAATTAGGTCCTTGAACAATCGCATCAACAGGACATGATTCCTCACATAAACCACAGTAAATACATTTCATCATATCTATATCATATCTTGTTGTTTTTCTGCTTCCATCTTCTCGTTCTGTAGATTCAATTGTAATAGCTTGAGCTGGACAAACTGCTTCGCATAATTTGCAAGCTATACATCTTTCTTCTCCATTTGGATAACGACGTAAAGCATGTTCTCCTCTAAATCTTGGACTAATTTTACCTTTTTCAAATGGGTAGTTTATAGTTTTTTTAGATTTGAATAATTCTTTAGTAGCAATAAATAATCCTCCTACAAAGTCTGTCATAAAAATTGTTTTAAAAAACCTTGATAGTTTCATTTAATTAATTGGTAATAAGTTAAAATAAAATAAATAACTCGCTGTTATCACAACCCATGTAAGGGATAATGGTAAAAATATCTTCCAGCCTAATCGCATTAATTGATCATATCTATATCTTGGAACTATTGCTTTAACTAATGCAAAGAGAAAAAATAAAAAAAGGATTTTAAATATTAGCCAAATTGCACCTGGTATTAAGTTAAATGGATATAATTCTATTGGGGATAGCCATCCACCTAAAAATAAGATTGATCCCATTGCACACATTAAAAGTATATTTGCATACTCACCCAACCAAAACATAGCATACATCATACCTGAATATTCAGTTTGATAACCAGCAACTAATTCTGCTTCAGCCTCTGGAAGATCAAAAGGTGGTCTATTGGTTTCAGCTAAAGCTGAAATAAAGAATATAACAAACATTGGAAATAAAGGTATGACGAACCATAAATTTTGCTGGGCAACAACAATGTCATTTAAATTTAATGAACCAACACATAAAAGAACATTTATTATTATGATGCCAATAGAAACTTCATAAGAAACCATCTGTGCAGCCGATCTAATTGCTCCCAAAAAAGGATATTTTGAATTTGAAGCCCAACCACCCATTATTATTCCATAAACACCCAATGATGAGACTGCAAATAAGTATAAAATTCCTACATTAATATCTGCAATAACTTGGGTTTGACTAAATGGTATTACTGCCCAAGCTACTAAAGCTAAAGTCATTGTCACAATAGGAGCTAAAATAAAAATTACTTTATTAGAGCTTGAGGGAATTATAATCTCCTTAAAAATATACTTTAATGCATCAGCTAAAGATTGTAATAAACCGAAAGGTCCTACAACATTTGGTCCTTGTCTTTTTTGAACAAACGCCCAAACCCTTCTATCTAACCATACTACCATGGCAACAGAAACAAGTACTGGGACTAATAAGAATAAAATTTTGTAAACTTCTCCAAAAATTAAAGATATATATTCCATAATTAACCGTCTGTTCCTGTTCGTTTAATCTTTAATTTAGAATTGTGACAATCCAACATTGTTTTAGAAGCTTTAGCAATAGCATTGGAAAAATAATAATCTTTAACATAAATATTCAACTTTTCATTTTGAAAATTAATTTCTGACTCAATATTTATGATTTCAGATTTTTTATCTTTTTGTAAATTTAAGTAATTAAACATGCTGCTCTCTAATTCATCTTTATCATTGAATAATTTTCTATTATTCATAAATTCGGCAAGTTCATTTATTATCTGCCAGTCCTCTTTAGCTTCACCTGGTGGGTATGATCCTTTGTAGGCTTTTTGGACTTTTCCCTCTAGATTTGTAAAGTATCCATCTTGTTCCGTGTAGGCAGAACCTGGTAAAATAATATCAGCACATTCGGCTCCTTTGTCTCCATGGCTGCCCTGATATATAATAAACTCATTCTTTTTATTAAAATCTATATTGTCTTGACCTAACATAAAAACAATATCAAATTTATGCTCTTTTAGATCATTTAATAAATTATTTTGATAATTTATTATACCAAGGTCAAAATTTCCGACTGTTGCTGCATCACATGATAAAATATTTAAAGAATTCCATTCATCAGAAATTTTTTTATTTTTTAATAAGAAATCTTTGATTTTATTAAATAAGAATTCTGAATATTTAGATCTAAATAAAGACTCTCCGATTATTATCATCGGTTTTTTTGAACTTATAATATCCTTAGACAATTCATGAGTTCCTCCAAAAATATCATTTAATGTTTGTGTTTGACCATCCAAGCATTTGTAGGGATAGGTTAAATCACCAACATCATTTAATGAAATAATTTTAGTATTATTACTTAAAAAAGCTTTTCTAATTCTGGCATTTAAAATAGTTGCTTCATATCTGGGGTTTGTTCCAACTAATATTATTAAATCTGCTTCCTCAATGCCATTTATAGAGGAGTTAAACAAATAGTTTTCTCTTTTTGATATATCTACAAATCTATTATCAGATCTGGATTCATAATTTTTAGTATCTAATGTCCGATCAAAAAATTCTTTAAAAATATAACCAGTTTCCATATTAGTTAGATCACCTACAAATCCACATATCTTTTCATTAGTAGTATTTTCAAGCTTAGATTTAATAATTTTATAAACTTCTTCCCATGAAGCTTTTTCAAATTTATTATTGTATTTAACATAGGGTGTATCTAATCTTTGATTAGATAGACCATCACAAGCATATCTTGTTTTGTCTGATATCCATTCTTCATTAATATCTTCATTTATAATTGGTAATATTCTTTTTACTTCCCAACCATAAGTATCGACTCTAATATTTGAACCAACAGCATCCATAACATCGATTGACTCAGTTTTTTTAAGTTCCCATGGCCTAGCTTCAAAAACATATGGTTTAGAAGTGAGCGCACCAACGGGACAAAGATCAATAACATTTCCTGATAATTCTGATTGTACAGATTGTTCCAAGTATGTTGTTATTTGCATATCTTCACCTCTTCCAATCGCTCCAATTTCTGGAACTCCTGCAATTTCAGTTGCGAATCTTACACATCTAGTACAATGAATACATCTTGTCATTTGAGTTTTAATCAAAGGTCCCATATTTTTTTCAGGTACTGATCTTTTATTTTCTTTGAATCTTGATTTATCAACTCCATAAAACATAGACTGATCTTGAAGATCACACTCACCTCCTTGATCACAAACTGGACAATCTAATGGATGATTTGCTAATAAAAATTCCATCACCCCTTTTCTAGCTTTTTCTACAAAAGCTGTATTTGTTTTAATGTTCATTCCTTCTGCTGCAGGCATGGCACAAGAAGCGATAGGTTTTGGAGATTTTTCCATTTCAACTAAACACATTCTACAATTTCCAGCTATTGAAAGTTTTTCGTGATAGCAAAACCTTGGAATTTCAACTCCAGCTTTTTCACAAGCCTGAAGAACAGTTAAACCTTCTTCAACTTCCACATCTATATCGTTAACTTTTAATTTAAGCATTTTTATCCAGTAAGTGTTGATCAACTAAGTAGGGTATATCTTTTCTTTCTTTAATAATTGGATCAAATTTATTTCTTTTTTTAATTTCTTTTGAAAAATGTCTTAATAAACCTTGCACTGGCCATGAAGAGCCTTCTCCAAAAGCGCAGATAGTATGACCCGCTATTTGATTTGTAACATCTCCTAACATATCAATCTCATCTCTAGACGCCTCACCTTTTGCCATTCGTTCCAACATTCTCCACATCCAACCAGAACCTTCTCTACATGGCGTACACTGTCCACAACTTTCATGTTTGTAAAATCTAGCAATTCTTGCCATACATTTTATGATGTCTTGATCTTTATTAATTACGACTACCCCAGCTGTTCCAAGTCCACTTTTTTCAGCCACTAGCGAATCAAAATCCATTGTTAATGTTTCACATTTTTCTTTAGGAATTAACGGCATTGAAGAACCTCCTGGAATTACTGCCTGTAAATTATCCCAGCCACCAATTACTCCTCCAGCATGAACTTCTATTAATTCTTTCAAGGGTATATTCATTTCTTCTTCAACATTGCACGGGTTATTTACATTGCCGGATATACAAAAAATCTTGGTACCTGTATTTTTTTCTCTACCTAAAGAAGCAAACCATTTTCCACCTCTTCTAAGAATTGTTGGAACTACAGCTATAGTTTCAACATTGTTTATTATCGTTGGACATCCATAGAGTCCTATTAATGCAGGAAAAGGTGGTTTTAATCTTGGTTGACCTTTTTTTCCTTCAATACTTTCTAGTAATGCTGTTTCTTCACCACAAATATAAGCTCCAGCACCATAATGAATGTAAATATCTAAATCCCATCCTGTTCCAGCTGCATTTTTACCAATTAAGTTTTTATTATAGGCTTCATCGATTGCAGCTTGAAGCTTTTGTCCATCTATAAAATATTCTCCTCTTATATAAATATAACAGACATGAGCTTGAACAGCATAAGATGCTATTAAACATCCTTCAATTAGTTTATGTGGTTCAAATCTAAGAATATCTCTATCTTTACATGTGCCTGGTTCTGATTCATCACCGTTAATTACCAAATAGTGAGGCCTTGAACCAACTTCTTTAGGTGCAAAAGACCATTTTAATCCCGTAGGAAAACCAGCTCCCCCTCTGCCTCTTAATTGAGATTCCTTAATTTCATTAATTATCCAATCTCTTCCTTTATTTGTAAGTTCCTTAGTATTTACCCAATCACCTCTTTTTTGAGATGAAACTACGTCAGAGCCCAAATCATTATATAAGTTTTGAAATATTCTATCCTGATCTTTAAGCATTTTTCAAATCCAAAAGTGTTTTTCTATTATTTTCAGGTTCGTTGTTTATTCTTCCTCTGTAAGAACCTGGTTTAGGTGTTTCACCATTTAAAATTTTATCTAAAATTTTTAAAGTTTTTTCTTTATCAAGGTCTTCATAGTAATCATCATTTATTTGCATCATTGGAGCATTTACACAAGCACCTAGACATTCAACCTCCATCCAAGAACAACTTTTATCATTTGAAAGTTCAGTTTCGTTTTCTGAAATTTTTTCCTTACATGCTTCCACTAACTGGTGAGCTCCTCTAATCATGCATGGTGTTGTGGTACAAACTTGAATAAAATACTTACCGACAGGAGCAAGATTATACATTGTATAAAATGTAGCCACCTCATAAACTTTTATGTAAGGCATATCTAAAAATTTCCCAATATATTTCATTGCAGCTAGTGGTATCCAATTATTATTTTGTTTCTGAGCAATATAAAGTAAAGCCATCACAGCACTTTGTTGCTTACCTTTAGGGTACTTAGAAATAATATTATTAGCAGCCGCTAAAGAAGAAGAATTAAATTCAAAATGTTCAGGTTGCTCTTTTGCTGGTCTTCTTAAACTCATCTATCAACCTCTCCAAAAACAATATCTAATGAACCTAACACTGCTGGTACATCTGCTAACATATGTCCTTTGATTAAATAATCCATTGATTGTAAGTGTGAAAATCCTGGTGCTCTGATTTTACACTTGTAAGGTTTACTTGATCCATCAGAAATTAAATAAACTCCAAATTCTCCTTTCGGAGCCTCAACGGCAGTATAAATTTCATCTTTTGGCACTCTGTACCCCTCAGTAAATAGTTTAAAATGATGAATTAGGGCTTCCATAGACTGTTTTAATTCTTTTTTAGGTGGTGGGCTTATCTTTCCGTCTTGAGATTTGATTGGTCCTTTTTCCATTTTTGCTAAACATTGTTTAATAATAGAAACGCTTTCTTTCATTTCTTCTATTCTACACAAATAACGGTCATAACAGTCTCCATTTTTACCGACTGGAACTTTAAAATCTAGCTGACTATAGCAATCATAAGGTTGAGATTTTCTGAGATCCCATGGAACACCAGACCCTCTTATCATTACTCCAGTAAAAGAATAATCTAACGCGTCTTCTTTTGTCACAAGGCCAATATCAACATTTCTCTGCTTAAAAATTCTATTATCAGTTAATAGATCTTCTAAATCATTAATAATTTTGGGGAATGAATTACAAAATTTCTCTATATCATCCTCAAGACCTGCTGGTAAATCTTGGTGAACACCTCCTGCTCTAAAATAATTTGCGTGTAATCTGGATCCTGAAGCTCTTTCGTAAAATGTCATAAGTGTCTCGCGTTCCTCAAACCCCCATAGAGATGGTGTAAGCGCTCCAACATCTAATGCTTGTGTAGTAACGTTCAAAATATGACTTAATATTCTACCAATTTCACAAAAAATAACTCGAATATATTGAGCTCTTATAGGAACTTCAATTTTTAAAATTTTTTCTACTGCTAAGGCAAAAGCATGTTCTTGATTCATTGGAGCTACATAATCTAATCTATCAAAATAAGGTACTGCCTGCATGTATGTTTTATTTTCAATTAGTTTTTCGGTGCCTCGGTGAAGTAAACCAATATGTGGATCTGCCTTTTCTACTACTTCGCCATCTAACTCAAGAATTAATCTTAAAACACCATGAGCTGCAGGATGTTGAGGGCCAAAATTTAGACTAAGATTTTTAATTTTTTTTTTCATTATTTTTTGTATGATCCTTAATATATCTTGTTCCTGTCCATGGGCTCTCATAGTCAAAATTTCTATAATTTTGCTCTAATTTAACTGGTTCGCTGATAACTTTTTTTTTATCTTCACTGTATCTAACTTCAGAATGTCCAGTAAGAGGAAAATCTTTTCTTAATGGGTGTCCTTCAAATCCATAATCCGTTAATATTCTTCGTAAATCAGGATGATCTTTAAAATTTACACCGTACATATCAAAAACTTCTCTCTCCATCCAATTTGCAGCAGGAAAAATTGATGTTAAAGAATTTATAACTTCATTTTCATTTACTCGATAACTTAAAATAATTCTTTGATTGAATTCATGACTCAAAAATAAATAAACTAATTTAAATCTTTGGCTATCTTCGGGATAATCAACAACTGTAATGTCAATTAATTGTCTAAATTTTGTATCCTTATTAGTTTTCAAAAAAAGAGTCACATCAATTAAATCTTCTTTATCTATCTTTAAATACAATTGATCATGTTTAATCTCTGAATTATTTATTTTGGTAGTTAATTCAGAATTAATTTTTTTTTCTAACTCAGCTAGATTGTGCATATTTATCTTTCTAATGAACCTTTATTTCTTATTTTTTTTTGCAATTGAAGAATTCCATATAATAATGCTTCCGCAGATGGCGGACAGCCTGGAACATAGACGTCTACAGGCACTATTCTATCACATCCTCTAACAACGGAATAAGAATAATGATAGTAACCTCCTCCATTAGCACAACTACCCATAGATATAACATATCTTGGTTCTGGCATTTGATCATAAACTTTTCTTAATGCTGGAGCCATTTTGTTAGTTAATGTTCCAGCTACAATCATAACATCTGATTGTCTTGGTGATCCTCTTGGGGCTGCACCAAATCTTTCAAGATCATATCGAGGCATTGCTGTTTGCATCATTTCGACCGCACAACATGCCAATCCAAAAGTCATCCAATGTAAAGATCCTGATCGAGACCAATTAATTAGATTATTTAAAGAAGTAGTTATAAATCCATTCTTACTAAAATCTTCAGCTAATTTTTTAAACTCATCAGGAACTTGATCTAATTTATTACTCATGAAATTTGTTTTATTCCCAGTCTAGGGCCCCTTTTTTCCATTCATAAATAAATCCAACTGTTAATATGAATAAAAAAATCATCATTGATATAAATCCTAATAAACCAATTTTACCTAAAGATATCGCCCAAGGAAAAAGAAATGCTATTTCTAAATCAAAAATTATAAAAAGTATTGCTACTAGATAAAATCTTACATCAAACTCCATTCTTGAATCTTGAAATGCTTCAAAACCACACTCATATGCAGATAACTTTTCTGGATCAGGATTTTTTGGAGAAAGTATAAAATTTATGACTACAAAAGCTCCACTTAAACCTAGAGCAATTAATAAAAAAACAATTATCGAAAAATAATCTTTTAAAAATTCAGGAAACATGTCGAGATATATATCATTTTTTAACTTTGGATGAAGTGTAGTTAGGTCACATTTAGGCGAATATACACCACATAAACAATAAGTTTTTCTTATATATCAAAATTAATCAATATAAGTGGCGGGAGTGAAGGGACTCGAACCCTCGACCTATCGCGTGACAGGCGATCGCTCTAACCAACTGAGCTACACCCCCACTTTTTATAAAATACCATTTCTTATAATTTAAGTTTGTCTTTTATACAACTAGATAAAATTTTATTTCCATTAGAATTATAATGTACATCAGCGAAAAGATAATTTCTTCCTATTGCTGCTAATTGATCCAAACTATTATTTTCATAAAAATAATCATAGCAATTATGTACTATTAAACTTTTTGATTTAGATATACTAGAGATTAATTGTATGTACTTTTCCGATAAATCAGAATTCACTAATTCATAGGACCAGGGATAAATAAAAATTTCCAATTCTATATTTCTTTTATCTAAATAATCCCTCAACTCACTAATATAATTAAAAGAGTCAAAAATGTAATTTTTTGTTTTGTCATTCCATATATTTTCATTTGTATAATAATTAGTTATGAATTTACGATTACCAATAGATTTAAATGCTATTACTTGATCATTTGTAAATTCAAAGAAATTTAATTCGTATTTTTTTGATAATCTATATCTATATTTTAAGTTTCTTTGATACTCATCTAAAAAATTAGCAAATAATTTTAAAAAAGTGAACGTAGTAAATTTTTCAGAAAATCTTTTTTTATATATAGAATTTGAATTTTTATAGTTTACTTCAAATTCACCATTGTGATTTTTAAATCGTGAGTCATCTATAGGATCACTTTTATCAAATAAAATTATTATTTTCTCTAGTTTAAATTCTTTATTGTTTTCTAGAAATGATATAATTTTTCTTTTATACAGATATGGTGAATATGAAGCTACCCCAGAATTTAATAGTATGTATTCATTATTAGTTTTTTCTGACAATTGGCCAATTAATGTATCTTTGTAATTTAAACCAACACCCTCTAGAAAACTATCACCCGAAAAAAAATAAATTTTTTTATTACTGTCAGGTTCAATTATTTTTGTTTTTTCATCTCTAAAACCAAAATTGTTTGTATTTATCTTGTAGATAAAATCATTATATTTGGAATAGAATTGTGAATTAGATTTAAAAGTATATTTATAATCTTTATTAGGAATTCTATTATTTAAATCTGAATAATAAATTTTTTCTAAGTCTTTGTTAATTATTTTAAATAAAAATAGTGAAGATAGCAAATAGTCTATTACAAGGTAACATGATATAAATAAGATTGAATTAATAATTTTTTTTTGCACAGTTGATTATAAGATAAATGTTCTTTTAAAAAAATTATTAATTTTTTAATGGTGGGCAGTAAAGGACTCGAACCTTTGACCCCCTCGGTGTAAACGAGATGCTCTACCAACTGAGCTAACCGCCCCAAAATATCGGTACTAATACAGCAAGGTAAATGTAATGTAAATTAATTATTATTGAATACTGGCCTGAGATTTATCGTCTTTTTTACTTAAATCTACCTCAACCCATTCTGTTCTTTTCAATTCTTTAGTTAAAGCTATTTTTAAAACTTGGTCAGCATACTCAACTGCTGTTATTTTGATTTCATCAATAATTTTCTTTGGCATATCAACTAGATCTTTTTCATTTTCTTTTGGAATTATAACTTCTTTAATTCCTGCTCTATGAGCTGCTAACAATTTTTCTTTTAAGCCACCTATTGGTAAAACTTGTCCCGTAATAGTTACTTCACCTGTCATCGCTACATCTTTTCTTACAGGTATGTTAGTTAATGATGAAACAATAGAAGTTACCATGCCTATACCTGCGGATGGACCATCTTTTGGTGTTGCACCTTCTGGAACGTGAATATGAAAATCTTTTTTTTCAAATAATGGTGGTATAATTCCATATTCTAAACATTTTGATCTTACAAATGACTTTGCTGCTTTTACTGACTCTTGCATCACATCGCCTAATTTTCCTGTAATTTGCATTCTACCTTTTCCAGGCATAGTAACAGTTTCTATTTTTAATATTTCCCCACCATACTCTGTCCAAGCTAAACCAGTAACAATACCTATTTTGTTATCAGCCTCAAGTTCACCAAATTTAAATTTTGCAACACCTAAAAAATCAGAAAGATTTTGTTTATCAATTTCAACTTCTTTTTGTTCTCCTGCAACAACTTTTTTTACAACTTTTCTTGCAAGTTTTGAAATTTCTCTTTCTAGATTTCTGACGCCAGACTCTTTTGTGTAGCTTCGTATTACCTCTTGAATAATATCTTTGCCAAGTTTCATTTCTTTTTCTTTAACACCATTATCTTTAATTTGTTTTGGTAACAAAAATTTATTAGCAATATTAATTTTTTCATCTTCTGTATATCCAGCTAATCTTATTACTTCCATTCTATCAAGAAGTGGGGGTAGTATATTTAAAGTATTAGCAGTAGTTACAAACATTACATCTGATAAATCATAATCTACTTCTAAGTAGTGATCATTAAAGCTAGTGTTTTGTTCAGGATCTAAAGCTTCTAATAAGGCTGAAGAAGGATCTCCACGATAATCATTTCCTATTTTATCTATTTCATCCAATAAGATTAATGGATTTTTTGTTCCAGCTTTTTTCATCATCTGAATAATTTTTCCTGGAAGAGAGCCAATATAAGTTCTACGATGACCTCTAATTTCTGCCTCATCTCTCATACCACCAACTGACATTCTAACAAATTCTCTATTTGTAGCTTTAGCAATTGATTTTCCCAAAGAGGTTTTACCAACACCAGGCGGACCAACTAAACATAAAATTGGACCTTTAATTTTATCCATTCTTTTTTGCACAGCAAGAAATTCAATTATTCTTTCTTTAACTTTTTCGAGACCAAAATGGTCTTTGTCCAGTACTTCTAATGCTTTAGTTAGATCGATAGCAACTTCACTTTTTTTATGCCATGGCAAATCTACCATCCAATCTAAATAATTTCTCACCACTGTTGCTTCAGCAGACATTGGACTCATATTTTTTAATTTTTTTAACTCTTGTAAACATTTTTTTTCAACTTCTTTAGGCATTTTGGCTTTAAGAATTGACTTATTTAAACTTGTGTTTTCATCTTTGCCATCTTCAATTTCACCTAGTTCTTTTTGAATAGCTTTAAGCTGTTCATTGAGATAATATTCTCTTTGAGTCTTCTCCATTTGGGTTTTAACTCTGCCTCTAATTCTTTTTTCAACACCAATTATACTTGTTTCGTTTTCCATAATTTTGATAATAGTGTTTAATCTTTTTTTAAGATCTAAAGTTTCAAATATCTGTTGTTTCTCAGATATTGTAGCCGTGATATGTGAGGCTAAGTTATCAGCAATCTGAGAAGGATCTTTCAGTTGTTTAATAGTATTAATCGTTTCATTTGAAATTTTTTTATTAATAGAAGTAAGTTTTTCAAGTCTTCTTAGGGCTGTGGCCGCCAATGGATATAAATCTTCATCTTTATTTATATCATCTAAAAGAGGTGTGTATTCACAAGTAATAAATTTTTCATTATCTTTAAAATCTAATATTTTTACTCTTTTGACTCCCTCAACTAAAACCTTTACTGTTCCATCTGGCAATTTTAAAAGTTGTAATATGGTTCCCTCGCAACCATACATAAATACATCTGTTTTTTTTGGATCATCTATCTCTGAATTTTTTTGTGTTACTAAAATAATTTTTTTATCATTTTTCATAACTTCATTTAATGCTGAAATAGATTTGTCCCTTCCAACAAATAATGGGATTACCATACTTGGAAAGACGACTATGTCTCTAAGTGGTAATAATGGTAATGAAATTTTAACTTCCATACGATGAATATGGATATTAAATTAAATATTGCAATAGCTTTTTATAAGTTATTAAAGATATTAAGCCGCTGAGGTTTTGCTTGATTTTGTCTTAACTTCATTCTTTGAATGAACCAATATAGGTTCAGATTGACCTTTTACAGCTGAAGCATCTACTATTACTTCTTCTATATTTTCTTGACTTGGTAAATCGTACATAGTTTTTAATAAAATATTTTCCAAAATAGACCTTAAACCTCTAGCGCCCGTTTTTTTACTAATAGCTTTTTGAGCAATTTCTTTCAGAGCTGAGGCTTTAAAGGATAATTTTGCCCCATCAAGTTTAAAAAGTTCTTGATACTGTTTTGTTAAGGAATTTTTTGGCTCTTCCAGAATCTTAATTAAAGATTTTTCGTCTAAATCTTCTAAAGTTGCTATCATTGGTAATCTTCCAATAAATTCAGGAATTAAACCGTATTTTAATAAATCTTCTGGCTCTAGACTTTTCATCCATTCTCCTGTTTTTTTATCTTGAGTATTTTTTACGTCAGCCCCAAAACCGATTGAGGTCCCTTTGTCTCGCTGAGAAATTATCTTATCTAATCCTGCAAAAGCACCTCCACAAATAAACAGAATGTTTGTAGTATCAACTTGTAAAAATTCTTGTTGAGGATGTTTTCTTCCGCCTTGAGGAGGAACGCTAGCAATAGTGCCTTCCATGATTTTTAATAAAGCCTGTTGAACACCTTCTCCTGATACATCTCTAGTTATTGATGGGTTTTCAGATTTTCTACTTATTTTATCAACTTCATCTATATACACAATTCCTCTTTGAGCTTTTTCAACATTGTAATCTGCAGATTGAAGTAATTTTAAAATTATATTCTCAACATCTTCACCTACGTAACCTGCTTCAGTTAAAGTTGTTGCATCTGCCATAGTAAATGGAACATCTAAAATTCTTGCTAATGTCTGTGCTAACAATGTTTTTCCACATCCTGTTGGGCCAACTAGAAGTATATTTGATTTTGCTAATTCGACATTTTTACTTGTTTTATTTTCATAATTTAATCTTTTATAATGATTGTGTACTGCTACGGATAAAACTTTTTTAGCATGATTTTGGCCGATTACATAATCATCCAGAACTGAACAAATTTCTTTCGGAGAAGGAAGTCCGTCTTGATGCTTTACGAATGTATCTTTGTTTTCCTCTTTGATAATATCCATACACAATTCGACACATTCATCACAAATAAATACCGTCGGGCCTGCTATAAGTTTTCTAACTTCATGCTGACTTTTTCCACAAAATGAGCAGTACAGAATATTTTTATTAGTTGTATTCATAATTTTTAAAACGAATCAATATTAATACTCTATTATATGAGACTCCTTCATTTCAAGTTTCAAATTAACAGATTTCAATATGTTGTGTCTTAAGATCTTTTTTCTACTACTTCATCAATTAAACCAAATGATTTAGCGACATCAGCCTTCATAAAATTATCTCTTTCAAGGGCAATCTTAATTTCATCTACTGTTTTTCCAGTGTGCTTAGAGTAAATTTCGTTTAATCTTTTTTTTAATGAAAGAACTTCATTTGCATGAATTTCAATATCGGTAGCTTGACCTTGGAAACCAGCAGATGGTTGATGAACCATAATTCTTGAATTCGGAAGAGAAAATCTTTTACCTTTTGTTCCTGCTGCGAGCAAAAAAGAACCCATTGATGCAGCTTGACCTATACACAAAGTAGAAACTTCTGGCTTTATGTATTGCATCGTATCATAAATACCAAGACCAGCTGTTACCAATCCACCAGGACTGTTTATATATAAGTAAATTTCCTTTTTAGGGTCTTCTGCTTCTAAAAATAAAAGTTGTGCAGTAACTAATGATGCAACATTGTCGTTAATTTGGCCGGTTAAGAAAATTATTCTTTCCTTTAAAAGTCTTGAATAAATATCATAAGCTCTTTCACCTTTGTTTGATTGTTCAACAACCATTGGTACTAAATTGTTCATATGTTCTGATATTTTATTCATAAAATTTGATTCGGGGTATTTATACAACTTCAGATTACTTTTTACTAACTTTTTTTGCCTTAGTCTTAGTCTTTGCAGAAGATTTGTTAGTTTTTTTTACAGGTGACGTACTTTTTTTTGCTGGTGATTTTGTTTTAGATAGAGATTTAGTTATTTTTTCATCTTTAGAATTTATATCTTCTTCTTTTTTTTGAGAGTCTTTTAAAATTTTTTCTGCCTCTGCCTTAGAAATTTCTTTTTTATTTGGTTTAGCTTTTTCTTTAATTAAACTTATTATCTTATCCTCATAAACCGTTCCCCTAAGACTTGATACTGCTGACGGGTTTTTTTGATAAAAGTCCATAACCATTTTTTCCTGACCAGGCATCATTCTCAATTGTTTTTGGATTTCAATTTGAAGTTCTTGCTCAGTAACCTTAACTTGATTTTGCTCACCAAATTCATTTAATATTAATCCAGTTTTTATCCTTTTTTTAGCTACTTCCTCAAAATTTTTTTTACTTTTTTTAATGTCATCTTCAGACATGCCTTGTGATAAAATTTTAACTTCTTCTTCAATTAAATTTTCTGGTATTTCTTCTACTTTGAACTTTTCTAATTCTTTTAAAATTTGGTTTTTAGATAATCTATCTAAAGAATTTTTATACTCATCATTAATTTGATTAGTAACCAATTTATTTAAATCTTCTAAATCTTTTGCACCAAGATTTTTTGCAAAATCATCATTAATTTTAACCTCTTCAGGTTTTTTGATTGAAATAATTTTGCAAGTAAATTTTGACTGTTTGTTTGCAAACTCTTTTTCAGGAAAGTTTTCAGGCAATACTGCTTCAACAATTTTTGTATCATTTTTTTTCACACCAATTAATTGTTTATCAAAACCTTTGAGAAATAAATCTTTACCTAAAGTTAATTGTGTATTTTTTCCTTCACTCCCTTTGAAAGGTTTGTCATCAACAGTAGCGTTATAATCTAGAACAACAAGGTCTCCCTCACTAGCCTTTGTTTCAGTTGGAGCCTCTTTAAAATTTGGTTGATTTTTTGCTATTTCTTTTATTCTTTTATCAGTTTCTGATTTATCAATCTTAACTGTGTATTGATCAAATTTAATATCTGAAATTGCTTTTATATTTATCTTTGGTAACTCAGTAACAGATAAAACATATTCCAATTCTTTATCTTCACCGTATGTTTTCAGATCTAGCTTTGGCTGTCCTGCTGGCTTGATCTTATTTTCTTCTAATGCTTTAGTAGAAGTATCCTTTAAGACTTTATCTAAAACTTCACTAAAAACTGCCTTTCCAAATTGTCTTTTTAAAATTTCTCTTGGTGCTTTTCCTGGTCTAAAACCTTTTAAATTTACTGTACTTTTTATTTCATTATATTTTTCATCCATGTAAGATGTCATCGTTTTCTTATCAATGAAAACTTTTATGTCTTTATTTAAACCTTTTTTATTTTCTACAGTAACTTTCATAATCTAATGTATATGGTAGGGCGAAAAGGACTCGAACCTTCACATGTTGCCATATTGGTTCCTAAGACCAACGCGTCTACCAATTCCGCCATCGCCCCACAAATTTAGAGGTTTTATATATGATTGAAACTAATTGTCCAACGACAATTATTGAAAAATATATTAATTTTCCTTAATAATATAAATTATGATTGTTTCGCCGTGTATAAGTATTTGCAAAATAGATCCTTCTACTGGATATTGTTATGGATGTGGTAGAAGCAACGAGGAAAAAAAAATTTGGAAAATTGAAGATACAACTGATGAATGGAAAGAAGAAAACCTTAAAGTTATTAAGAAAAGACTAACAGGTTGGCAATTAGAAAGTTTTGAAGAATCCTATACATATAAAATACAAAATGGTATTTCTTTATTTAAAAAAAATTTAAAAAATGAGTAAAACTTCAATAGTAATAATTATTTATATTTTTGGGCTTATTTTTGGAGCTTTAGTTCTTGATATTTGGAGTGCGGATACAAGTATTTTAAAAGGTCTTTTGGGTCTAGGCTGGACAGCTCTTCTTCTAATAGGAATATTTTTTGCTGAAAAAAATGAGAAAAATTAGATACTTTTTTTTTCTTTTTTTTATAATTTTGCCTTTTCAAAATTTAAAATCAGAAATAATCATTTTGAGCGCTTGTGATGATAAACAAGATGAGTTTTTAAAGAATGAATATATTTTAAATCTTAATGAACTAATAATGACTAGAAAATACGTTTATAAAGAAAAAACATATCAAAAATATAAGATAACAGATTTAAGTGTTAAAAAATCTAATTCATACGTGAGAAACATATATGAAGAAGACGGAAAAATATTTACACATAAACATGGTTATCCGCAATTTTATACTCAAATTTTTTTTGAGAAAGGAAAACAAGAAGTATTTATGAGAACAGTACTTAATGATGAGGAAGGTATATCAAAAATTTCAACATGTAAAAAATTAGAAAAATTTAACAAAGAA
>QCNX01000019.1 GCA_003210015.1 Pelagibacteraceae bacterium AG-426-P20
TTTAAATTTATTTTGCTAAAAAATTTTTTTATAAACATTTATTTTTAATTAAGGAATAAAATATATATCATGTCATTAATTTTTGAATATATAAATAAAGGTTAAAACTATAAGTATTATGACAATCCAAATAGTAATAAAGGTAAGTAAATAATTATAATGACACCTCGTGATTACATTTCATTATATTTGCTAGTTATGGTTTTAACAGTGGTATCAGTGAACTTTCTATATAGATTATATTTTTAAAAGCTTTATAGTCCAGGGTACTGGGTAACAGAACACCCCTAAAAATTATGAATGTAATTATTAAAAGATTTAAAAATTTTTACTCAATTTTACTTAAAATATTTGTACGAGCAAACTTTAATGCTAAAAATGACAAGTTTAATTCTTTGTATGAGTTCAATCCTGTAATTTTTTTTAATGATAGTATTTCTACTGAAATAATTATTTTTTTAGATTCATCTATTTTTTTGTATTAATAAATATTATATTTTTATCTTTAAATATTCAAAATGATAATAAAAATTATAAACACAAAAATAGTTTAAGTGAGTTTGGTAACAAAAACTTAATTGTTTTAAGTTTTGATGGGATTTCAGGTCATAAGCTATATGATGAGGTAATCAAAGATAAAAAGTTTTATCAAATACTAAAAGATTTTAAATTTTATAAAGATACAGTTTCAGGAGCGCCACATACTACGCCTTCAATAAATATTGAAATTAACGGAAAATTATTAGAGAGCAATGATCCAAATAATATTCTTAATAAAAAAAATATAGATACTCTAGTTTATGGTACTTATGCGAGCTCACTTTTTGATAAAAGCAGAGGTATAGAAGGTTATCTACAAGATTATAGTGAAGCTTTTAAAATAAATGACTTTTTCCAAAGATATATAATTCAATCTGTAGGAAGATGGGCCACACCTGTAAGTGTAATTTTAATAGAGCCATTAATATATTTAGAAGTTTACACAGATTTTATAAATCTAATTTCTTTTAATAATTATAATAAACCAAACCCGTATAACTTTATAAAATCTCCTACATATATCAATTTATATGAATATGATATAATTTTTGACAATGTAACTTACAACAAAAATTTAAATAACGTTATACGTATGTACCATTTTGCATTTACACATTGGCCAATTAGATTTAATGAAAATTGTGAAGAAATAAAATCACTTTCTGACTCCATTAGCTCTTATGAACATGAGTCAATTGCACTTAAGTGCGTATCAAAAAAAATAATTAAATTTATAAATAATTTAAAAAATAATAAAGTATATAACAACTCTATGATAGTTATTAAATCAGATCACGCTAAACCAAATTGCATGGAAACAACTCATACAAAATTTAAAGTGTCTGATTTTTTTGGCCAGAAATGTAGTAAATACTATGAAGATTATCCCTACACAGAAAAATTAAATAATAATTTTTATTGGGGTTTTGGAAGATATAAGCCTTTCATTATGATAAAAGATGCCAATCAGATGCAAGATGAGATTAAGATCTCAAATAAACAAGTTTTTCTTCATGATTTAAGCACCACTTATTGCAATTTTTTTTTTAAGTCTAATGAATGTAATTATCTAAACAAAAATAATCTTGCAGAAGATGAAGGACAATTTAGTATAAACAATTATGATATTTATCTTCCAAAATTAGGATATCCATTGAGTACCACACAACATGATTCTCAAAAAAAATATACAATGACAAATGAAATAACTTTTTTAGATTTTATAAAATTAAATAAAATTAATTCTAGTGAACAATAATTAGATTAATATTGCTTTATTAAAAAAAATTAATTAAATATAGAAAATGGTAAATAATAAAACATTAATTTTAATCTTTACGTATTTGCTTTGCAGTATGTCAAATGCAAATGCTTACTTAGATCCAGGGACTGGAAGTATTATCCTTAATGCGATTTTAGCATTTATTGCTGGTGCAGCTGTTACTTTTTCTTCATGGTGGATGAGTTTTAAAATGTTTATTAAAAAAGTTTTTAGATTAGATAAAAAAAACATTAATAAAAATACTGACGAAGATATTAACAAAGATAAAACATAGAAATATAATTCAAGAAATTCTTAAAAATTGCTTAATTGGTAATTTTCAAGATGATATTTTTAATTTGAGAATGTCTAAGAAAAATAATTAAATTAAATAATACAAGTGTTAAAAAATTTCATAGAATCATTAGCTGGATTAATTAAATTTATTAAGCTTAATTATGAAGAAAAAGAATTTGTTTTTTATAGTGAATCCAGATTTTATAGAAATTATTATATTGATTTAATTTTAAATTTAAAAAAAATAAATCAAAATAATATAGTTCTTGTTACATCAGACAAAAGTGATTTAGAATATTTTAAAAATGAAATAAAATGCATATATATAAATAATTTTTATATATTAAATTACTTCTTTAAAATTCTAAATTGTAAATTTATGATTATGACGCTAACAGATTTGGGTAATGTTTTTCAAAAATCTAAATTATGTAAATATTATGTATATTTTTTTCACGCATTAGCAAGTACACATCAAATTTATACAAATTTAGCTTTTAAAAATTATGACATTGTTTTAACTAATGGTGAATACCAGTCAGCAGAATTAAAATTGACTGAGAAAAAATTTAATTATCCAAAAAAAGAAATTATTAATTCTGGATATATGTTTTTAGATAATTTAAGAATTAGAGCTAATTTGAACTCAAGAGATTCTAGGCATGTTTTATTTGCACCATCGTGGAATTATAATAAAGAAAACTTATTTGATGATTATGGTATAGATATTATATCAAATTTATTATCAGAAAATTTTAAAGTAACATTAAGACCACACCCTGAACATTATAAAAGATCTATTAAAAATATTAACAAAATAGAAAAATTATTTATTAACAACCATAATTTCAATCTAGATAAAAATTTTACTAATTTAAAATCATTAGAAAAATCTGAAATTATTATAACAGATAATTCATCAATAGTTTTTGAGTATATGTTTATTTTTAAAAGGCCAATAATATATGTGGATTACAGAGAAAAAATTCACAATACTGACAGAGAAGAAATTGACATACCAACTATCGATGAAGAGTTTAAATTAATATTTGGAAACATTATTAAAGCCAAAAATCTTAATAATTTACCAGAACTATGCAATAAACTACTCGTTAATACCAATATATCAAATCAAATGGTTGAAACATTTGCTAAAAAATATTTATCCAACATTGGTAACTCTGCTTTTTTTGCAGCTAATTATTTAGCCAAAAAATCAAAATCCGATTAAATAAATTTTTATTTAATTTTTGATCTGACAAATGATGAAAAATTGTCTATTAGAAAAATCGTAAAAAAAATAAGTATTATAATTGCTGAAACCCTCTCGTATTCAAACATTCTAAATGATGATTGTAATTCATAACCTATCCCACCGGCTCCAACAATACCCAGCATCGTAGCCATTCTCACATTTCTATCTAAAATGTATAAATTGTTCGCCACAAAAGCAGGCAATATTTGTGGAATTATTCCAAATGAAATAATCTGACTTTTAGTTGCTCCAGATGATTTAAGGGCATCAATTGGTCCTTTATTAACATGTTCAATGTCTTCCGCATAAAATTTTGCTAAGAAACCCATTGTGTGTAAACCTAATGCCAATACTCCTGGCATTGCACCAAAGCCAATCGCGATGACTAAAATCATGGCAATAATAAATTCGGGGATTGCTCTAAAAAATATGACTATAGTTTTGCAAATAATATAAACAAAATAATTAGGTGCTAAATTTTTTGCTGAAAATAATCCAAATGGAATAGATAAAACTATTGCGATAAAAGTACCAAGGAAAGCAATTTCAATAGTTTCAAACATTGCATAAATTAATTGATTTAAATTACTAAAATCAGGAGGCAACATTCTTGATAGAATATCTCCAAAATATTTTGAAGAGTCTGTTACTAACTTAATAAAATCAATCTCTAAGTCATTTACAACAAATATTAAAATTAAAGAAAATATTACTATAGTGGCAAGAGTTTTCCAAGACCATTGAGGTTTTAGATAAGTCGCAAGATCTTTGTCTTTATTATCAACTTTAAGCTCAATAATGTTCCGTTCCATATTATACGTATATTTTTTCTAAATTAGATTTGTTAATATTTTCAGATTTTTCATCAAATATAATCTTTCCATCCATAAGACCCACTAATCTATCCGAGTATTTTTTTGCTAAATCAACTTGATGAAGGTTACATAAAATAGTTGTGCCAAATTCTTTATTTATCTTTTTTAATAACGATAATATTAAATTAGCAGCTTTAGGATCTAGACTGGCAACAGGCTCATCAGCTAACAATAATAATGGTTTTTTAATTATAGCTCTTGCAATTCCAACCCTTTGTCTTTGACCACCGGACAATTCATCAGCTCTGCTATAAGATTTTTCAAGTAAACCTACAGTTTTCAAAGATTTTAAAGCCTCAATTTTTTGATTTTTTTTAAATAAATAAAATAAAGATAAAAATTTATTACTTGAATTAAGAATACCTGTAAGAACATTATTTATTGCAGATAGATTATTTACAAGATTAAATTCTTGAAAAATCATTCCAGTTTTTTTTTGAATTTCTGGAATATCATCATTATTTATTTTTTTGTTATCAAAATAAATTTCACCTCCACTTGAGGCTTCAAGACCATTAATAGTTCTCAATAAAGTTGTTTTACCTGAGCCACTAGGTCCTAAAATACTTACAAATTCCCCCTTATTGATTTTTAAATTAACACCTTTTAATGCAGGACTACCATTATCAAAGGTTTTTTTAAGATCATTTATTTCAAGCATAATAGTACTGTTTTAATTTAACTTTTATTCTTATTTAATAATTCAATTACTTCTCTCAAAACATTATAATCAGAATCCTTTACTTCCATATAGTGAGACATCTTTCCACCATACCCACCTATCTCTCCGTGGTTATGAGCTTCTAAGACAGCTTTTTTAATTTTATCTCTATCTTCTTTTGGAATCATTTTTGAATATGCTAATGGCGGCGGCGGAACTCTGTCAGACTTATGTATAATCCTTACATCTTCTTTTTTAAAAGTTCCATCTTCTAATCTTGCCTCAAAATTTCTAGAGCTCATACCACAAACATTAGATTGATTATTTAATACTGTTAATAGACATGCATCATGACTACCAGCATAAAAAACCTTATCAAAATGATCTTTATTTTTAATTGAAAGATTAATTTTACTTAATTCTACTTGAGGTATCAAATCACCACTTGTAGAACCGATGGTATTTAATGATAAAACTTTACCTTCAACATCTTTAAATTCTTTTAACTTACTATTTTTTTTAACAACGAAATAAGTATAGTAACCTGCATACTATCTGCATTGACTATCTCTCCCTGAGTTTTTTTTGCTAATCGAATTGCAAAATCTGACTTTCCGGATGCTGTGGGACCATAAATTAAAATAATTTTGGATTTTAAATCCATTGTTATTTTAATTTTATACCAATGTATCTTCTTTGATTTTCATTATTATAGATAACTAATAAAATTGTTTTTTGATTAGTTTTTAAAACTTGTTTAACAACTTCACTTAAATCATCTATTGATTTTATCTTTTTCTTTTGAGCTTCAATTATAATGCTGTTTACTTCAATTGAATCTATTAGAGGGCTATCATTTTCAATTTTAGTAACAACTAAACCACTTGTTTGGTTGGGAAGTTTTCTTTGTTTTATATCTTCATTGCTTAATTTTCTAACTGTTATTTTTAAACTTTCTAGATTATTTTCTGTAGGTGAAGATTTTTCAGCAATTGTAAAGTCCTCTGAGGTTTCTAATCTTCCTAATGTAATTTTTTTTGTAATTGCTCTTTTATTTCTCCAAATTTTAACATCTACTCTTTTTCCTACCTCTGTCCTTGCAACTATAATTGGTAATTCTTTCATTTCTTGAATTTTCTCACCATTAAATTCTATAATAATATCACCTGCTTTTACTCCAGCTTTATCTGAAGGACTATTGTCTGCAACACTTGCTACCAGTGCTCCTCTAGGTTCATCCAAACCTTCTACTTCAGCAATTTCTTTTGTTACATCTTGTATCCTAACACCAAGCCATCCCCTTTTTGTTTCTCCAAATTCCAATAATTGATCAATAATAATTTTTGCACTATTTGAAGGAATTGAAAATCCAATTCCTATTGAACCGTTTCTTCCTAAAATTGCGGTATTGATTCCAATTACATCACCATTCATGTCGAACAAAGGACCTCCTGAGTTACCAGAATTAATTGATGCATCTGTTTGAATATAATCTTCATATCTAGAAAGACCAATGCTTCTATTTCTTGCTGAAATAATTCCTGAAGTTACGGTTCCGCCAAGACCAAATGGATTTCCAATTGCAATTACCCAATCTCCAATTCGAGCCTTGTCAGAGTTTCCAAATTTTACTGGGATAAAATTTTCTTTTGTATCCAATTGCAAAACTGCAATATCTGATAATGGATCGGAACCAACTACTTTAGCTTTAAATTCTTTATCACCATTAACTCTAACTATAATATCCTCTGCATCTTGGATTACATGATTATTAGTAACTACAATTCCTTTTTCATCAATTATAAATCCTGAACCAAGAGCGGCTGTTTTTCTTTCTTTTGGAGTTCCAAATTCTTTGAACATATCTTCAAATGGAGATCCTGGAGGAAATTGGAAAGGAAATGGGTTAGAATTTGTAACTACTGTTTGCGTTGTTGATATATTAACCACTGATGGCATTAATCTCTCAGCAAGATCAGCAAATGACTCTGGTACTGTGTTAGAATTTGATGAAGATAAATTACTAAATGTAAATAATAGTACTAGAAATATTGTTTTGATTTGTTTCATACTAACTTTTAGCATAATAAATAATTATAAATCCCAAGATTGCAAATACTAGACCGCCAAATCTTAATTGACTGTCATTTACAAACTCTATCTTTTTTAACATATTTTTCATTTTTGATGGAAATATGGCATATAAAATACCCTCGATAAAAAGAAACAGACCAAATGCTATGATCAATTCTTTCATTCTTTATTATTATTATTGAGATTTAGGTTTTATATTACCAAAAAATTTAAAAAACTCTGAATCTGGAGATAAAATCAAAGATGTATCTCCGCCAATTAAAGCAGTTTCATAAGCTTGCATAGCTCTGTAAAAAGCAAAAAATTCAGGATCCCTACCGAACGCATCTGCAAAAATTTTATTCCTTTGACCATCACCCTCACCCTTCATAATCTCAGATTTTTTTTGAGCATCAGCTAATATGACAGTTACCTCTTTATCTGCTGTAGACGTAATTGTTACTGCCATCTCTGCACCTCTAGCTCTAAATTCTTTTGCTTCTCTCTCTCTTTCAGTTTGCATTCTTCTGTAAATCGCCTCACTGTTGGCTTGCGGTAAATCTGCTCTTTTAATTCTTACATCAACAATTTCAATTCCAAAGTTTTCAGCCTCTGTATTTACACCTTCTTGAATTAGTGTCATTTGTTTTGTTCTGTCTTTTGAAAGTAATGTTTGTAACTCTTGTTGACCAAGAACATTTCTAATTCTTGAGTTTATAATTGTTGATAGTCTTGACCTAGCAACTCTTTCATTTCCAACTGAAATATAAAATTTTAATGGATCTACAATTTTAAATCTTGCAAATGCATCGACAATTAGTCTTTTTTGATCCGAGGCAATTACCTCTTCTGGCGGTGTGTCTAAATTTAATATTCTTTTATCCAAGTAAACCACGTTTTGAATGAATGGAATTTTAAAATTTAAGCCTGGTTCTACAATAATTCTCTTAGGATCACCAAACTGAAGAACAATAGCTTGGTTAACTTCTTTTATAATAAAAACTGAAAAGAAAACTACTGCTCCAAGAACTGCAACTATTGGTAATATTATTTTTTGTGCTTTCATTTAATTACTTGCTTTCTTTTTGCTAAGCTCTGGTAAAGGAAGATAAGGAACTACTCCTGATCCAGCATTTTTTTCAATAATTACCTTCTCTATGTCAGCTAGAACTTTTTCCATGGTTTCTAAATACATTCTTTCTTGAGTAACTTCTTTAGCCTTATCATACTCAGTAAAGATAGATACAAACCTACTAGCTTCACCCTCTGCTTTTGCTACAACTTCTTTTTTATAAGCTTCAGCAGCTTGTAAAATTTTTTGAGCCTCACCTCTAGCTCTTGGGATTACATCATTTGCATAAGCTTCTGCTTCGTTCTTCGATCTTTCCATATCAGCTCTTGCAGCTTGAACGTCTCTAAAAGCATCAATAACTTGATCTGGTGGGTCTGCTTTTTGAGTTTGAACTTGTGTTATTTGTATTCCACTCTGGTATTCATCTAAAATTGATTGAATAATCTCTTGTGTTTCTAATTCAATCTTAGCTCTACCTTCAGTTAAAATTGGTTGAATATCACTTTTAGCAATTACCTCTCTCATTGCAGTTTCTGCTGCAGCTTTTACAGTTCCCTCAGGATCTTGAATTTCAAATAAGAATTTTCCAGCATCTTTAATTACCCAAAATACAGAAAAATCTATATTTACAATATTTTCATCACCAGTTAACATTAAACTTTCTTGTGGAACATCAGCCACTCCCCCGCCCGTTGAGAAACCACTATCTCTCTCAGATCTAAATCCAATATCCATTCTATTGACTTTAGTAACCTTTGGAGTTTGAACTGTTTCTACAGGAAAAGGTATATGGTAATTAAGGCCAGGTTGAGTTGTTTTTATAAATTTACCAAATCGCAATACTACACCCTGTTCGTCAGGCAGCACTCTATAAAGACCACTTGCTAGCCAAATAAAACCTAAAATAATTAAAACTAAAATGGCTTGCTTACCTCCAGAAGAGCTTCCTCCTGGTAAAAATTTTTTGATTTTTTCTTGAAACTCTCTAATAATTTTATCAATATCTGGTGGGGTTGGCCCTCTTCCAGATCCATTTCCTCCACCTGGAGGTGTTCCCCATGGACTTCCACCACTTTGCTTAAAATCATCTGACATTATGCCAAAGTATATAGTGTCTTTATTGTAAAAAACAAGTAATGATGAAAATATGCCTGAAAAAAAGCCTGAACTAAGTGACGCAATGAAAAAGAAGTTAGAACCTAAAAAATTCACGAAGAACCCAATTTTAGGAACGAAATTTACCATCGCTATTTCTAGTGCTAAAGGTGGTGTTGGAAAATCCACATTTGCAACAAACCTTGCTTTGGCATTAAAAAGAATTAAATGCAAAGTCGGTTTATTGGATGCTGATATTTATGGACCCTCAATTCCAAAAATGTTTGATATAAATGAAAAACCAAAAAGCGATGGCCAAAAATTAGATCCTATTACCAAATACGATATACAATGTATGTCTATAGGTTTTTTAGCTGATCAACAAACACCTATGATTTGGCGTGGCCCTATGGTTACCAGTGCAATTAAGACTTTTACTCAAAAAGTGAATTGGAAAGATTTAGATTTTATTATTGTTGATATGCCACCAGGAACTGGAGATACTCAATTGACTTTTTCACAAGAGATTAAAATGGATGGTGCAATAATTGTTTCTACCCCACAAGAAGTGGCTTTGTTAGATGTGAAAAGAGGAATTAAAATGTTTGATAAGCTTGGTGTTAAAATTTTAGGTCTCGTCGATAATATGAGTTATTTTGTTGGTGATGATGGTAAAAAATATAAAATATTTGGTGAAGGAGGTGTTAAAAAAACTGCAGAGGAATTTCAAAAAGAATTTTTAGGAGAAATACCAATTAATTCTGAAGTTGGGAAAGCTGGAGATCAAGGAAAGCCTATTGTAGAAGCCAATCCTGAGCATGAAATATCTAAAATTTATTTAGATTTTGCTAGTAAAATTAAATCAACCTATCTTTAAGATCAAAAGCAATCATCAATTCATTCCATTCTCTTTTTGAAAGGCCTGAACTATTAATATCAACACTTTCACCTTTTATAAGTTTTTGTAATATAATTTTTCCTTTTGCAGAAACTTCTGTACCTCCAACTCGATAATCCATGAAAGCATCATAAGTAATTGGAACCCATTTTTTAACAGTATCTAACATGATGTCTGCATAAACTCTTATTTCATATTGAGCATGACTATCAGCTCTAAGTCTTAAAAAATTCATTAAATTTAATAAATCTGTTTTCCAATACCACTGGGTATAAGTATTCAAAGTTAGATTCATTCTTGCCAATTCTCTGGCTAAACCTTTCTTATTTTTATCTATAGTTGAACCATCAAATCTTTCATTGAGCATCATCTCATAGTTATCATAAGTTCTTTCTGCATCATTTTTTAAAAGTTCTAAAACCTCTTTAGCTTGACTTCCTTCAATAACGTCACCTCGTCCCTGTCTATTACTTGAAGATTGTGCGGCAAGGTTTTCTGCTGATGGAAGATAAAACTCTTTATCCAATATAGAATATCTTGCTGAATATTCATTCACATTAGCAGTTCTATGTCTGATCCATTGACGTGCAATAAATATTGGAAGTTTAACATGATATTTTATTTCACACATTTCAAAAGGAGTGCTATGCCAATGTCTCATTAAATATTTTATTAAACCACTATCTGTAGAGACTTGTTTAGTTCCTTTTCCATAAGAAACTCTTGCCGACTGTACAATTGAGGTATCATCACCCATATAATCAATTACCCTTACAAAACCATGGTCTAATGCTGGCATTGCTTCATATAAAATTTTTTCTAATTCTGGGGCTGTAACTCTTTTAGTCGGGTTTTGTTGAGATTGTTGATCTTTAATCTCTTGTAATTGTTCTTTAGTTAATTTCATGATTTTTATTGAATCTCTTTAAATTGCTTTTATATTAATAGTGTTGGCTTGCCAACTACGACGATAAACGAATTTCGTAATAACCATTGCGGACGTGGGGGCAGTACCCACCACCTCCACCATTTACAACTTATGGGGGTGAACTAGATTCGACGGGTGACTAAAGGCTATTCTTTCGTTCGGAATTGTTCCACCGTAACGGGCTAATTTATAATTGCTAACGAAAGTTACGCACTTGCTGCCTAATTAACTTTGTTAATTAAGTAGACGGGGTTCGGGGCACCTGGCAACAGAACGCCCCCTTGCTATTCTTTAAAAGAAAAATTCCACCATTTATCTAAATCCTTAATTTTCTCTCGAAATATTATAATTTCATTTTCTAACTGATCGTAATTTTCATTTAATTTTTTTTCAGTTATTTCAAACCATTCATTAACAATTAATATTGGAAATCCCTTTGTTTTTAAACTTCTCGAGGTTGCATTGTCAGTCATAATTGGAATACAACAATTTAAAATTGCTTCAATAATTTTTGGAGATTGTGCTCCGTTGCCCAATGGACACAACATGTATTTATGTGTGCTTAGATTTTCAAAATATTTCTCTCTTTCAAATGGGCCCAAATTTACAAAAGAATTTTTAGATGAAAATTCTACAGCACTCATTCTATCTCTGATGATATTATTTAGATTTGGCCAAAAAGCACCAAAAGCACTCATTAAAAGGTATTTCTTTTTCTCTCTCAAATTAGATAATTGATAAACTAATTTTTCAATCCCACGTAAATAAAATTCTTGTAAACCAATCGGCATTATTTCAACATCTCTATTATCAACATCATATGCTTCATAAAATATTTTTTTGAAATACTTTTTTAGAGATAATATTGTACTTTTATTTTGCTTTGATAACAAAGTGTCCCCACCTCCAATGACCAAAAAACTATTTCTTTCGAAAGTTTCAAAATTATTCCTTAAAAATTCCTCAAAATTAAATAATATATCTGGACGACAAAATACACTTCCTGGAAAATGACTTGAATTTGCCCACCCATGTTTCCATCCAACTAACCAGTCAAATTTTAACAACCAATTGGGAACTCCAGGAGGCTTAAGATTAAAAATATTTTGCCTTTTTTCATAATGGAAATAACGAGTTATTGGAAAATTTGATAATGGGTATTCATGATTTATGAGATTTTCCTTTAGACAAGTATTCGGAAGGTTTTTTGGTTGTGAATAAAAATTAAGATAAATCTTTTCATCAAAATCTCTGCTTTGTGAAGTTATATCTTTTTTTTTAAACCGATCGAAAAAACTCATGATCTAAGGTTAACAAATCGAGAAACTCATTACGAGTCGATTTTTGGACGTCATATGGACGACCAGACATGTAAAATTTATATGATTTTGTAAAAATAATTGGCTATAATCAAGCAAAGTTCGGGGCACCTGGCAACAGAACACCCCTTAATAGTCTTTTATTTTGCTGTAGCAAAAGGTTTAAAGCGTTGATGTCCTTCTCTCAAGAATGGCAGTTAATAGTTAGACTATTTAGTAGTTTTTAAATATATTTAGTTATTAAATATTTTTACTTTCTTATAATTTAAGAATAATTAACAATGAATATTACAAATAAAAACTTTGGTACTTATGTACGTGAACTTAGAATTAAAAATGAAATTGGCCAAAGAGAACTATCAAAAAAAATTGGCGTTGCTCCATCATATCTTAATGATATAGAAAAAAATAAACGCTCAGCACCTAAGCCTACTGTAATAAAAAAGATAGCATTAGTATTAAAAGCAGATTTAGATTTACTTAATGATCTTGCGGGAATATCAAAAAAAACAATAGCCCCAGATGTTGCTGAATACATTAAAAAAAATCCAGAAATTATTTCTTTGGTTAGGACTATCAAAGAGAATGGCCTTAGAACAGTCCAAATTAAAGATATAGAAAACTCATTAAATAAAAAAAACTCAAAAGCTTTAATTATTGCAGCAGGCCTCGGAAGTAGACTTAAAAAACATACTGAAAATCTTCCAAAATGTATGTTAGATTTTGGTGGAAAAACTCTTCTTCAACGTCAACTAGACTCTTATAAAAAAAATGGAATTAATGATATTTCTTTGATTAGAGGATATAAAAAAGAAAAGATTAATTATAAAGGAATAAAATATTTTGAGAACAAAGATTATAAAAATAATAATATTTTAAACTCTATTTTTTATGCTGAAAAAGCTATCAGTGGAAATATTATTATTTCATACTCTGACATACTATTCGACTCTTCTGTAGTTGAAAGAACGTTAAGCTCAAATCATGATATTTCAGTTGTAGTTGATATAGATTGGAGAGGTTATTATGTGGGTCGTAAAGATCATCCAGTTTCAGAAGCTGAAAATGTAATATTTAACTCAAATAATGAGGTTGAAAAGATCGGTAAAATAAATACAGGCAATGAAGAAGTTCATGGTGAGTTTATTGGTATGATCAAATTATCTAATCGTGGAACCGAAATATTTAAGGAACATTTTCATCGGTTAAAAAAATCATATTGGAATAAGCCTTTTCAAAGAGCTAAAATTTTTCAAAAAGCCTACCTTACAGACTTTATTCAAGAACTTGTTGATATAGGTATAAAAGTTCATTGTGTTATCATTGAAAGTGGTTGGAAAGAAATTGATACAGTCGAAGATTACAAAAAAGCATTAGTCGCATTTAACAAAAAATTTTCAAAAAGTTAATATTCCCAATGTTTATTTAACTACTTGTATATGTTAATAATTAACTTGTAAGCGAACAAAGTTAATGATAACAAAAGGACAAATTATGTTAAAAAAAACAATATTTTTACTTTTTCTAGTTTTATTTTCTGGAAACATGAATGCTGAGGCAAAAACCTATAAAATGGTATTTGTGCCCGCTAGTGAGAAGGGTGATGAAAGTGATTACAAAAGCTTAATTGCAATCACTGAAAAACTTACTGGACTAAATATAGAAACAATTAAAGTAACCGATTATAATGCTGCTGTTGAAGCAATGAGAGCGGGTAGAGCTCATATAGCTTGGTATGGTGGAAAAACATATGTTAAAGCTGCTGAGATTGCTAATGCAGAAGCTTTTGCAGCAGGAGTGAGACCTGGTGAAAAAGATGCAGGTTACTATACTTATTTCGTTGTTAAAAAAAATAGTAAGTTAAAAGAATTTAAAGATGTTGAAGGTAAAGTTTTATCATTAAATACCATCGGTTCTACAAGTGGTGATTTGATACCTCAAGTAGAATTAAGTAAAATTAATCTTTCAATTAAAAATAAAGATCATTTTGATAAGGTTTTTTATGCTGGTAGTCATGATGCATGTCTATTAACAGTATTAAATAATCAATCTAATGTTTGTGGTATGAGCTCTAGAAATTTTGAGGCAAGATTAGAAGATGGAACTTTTAAAAAAGAAGATGTAAGGATTATACATAAGTCTGACAGAGTTCCGCCGCCGCCATTAGCATATTCAAAAATGATTCCAAAAGAAGATAGAGATAAAATTAAAAAAGCTGTCTTAGAAGCTCATAACCACGGAGAGATAGGTGGGTATGGTGGAAAGATGTCTCACTATATGGAAGTAAAGGATTCTGATTATAATGTTTTGAGAGAAGTAATTGAATTATTAAATAAGAATAAAAGTTAAATTAAAACAGTACTATTATGCTTGAAATAAATGATCTTAAAAAAACCTTTGATAATGGTAGTCCTGCATTAAAAGGTGTTAATTTAAAAATCAATAAGGGGGAATTTGTAAGTATTTTAGGACCTAGTGGCTCAGGTAAAACAACTTTATTGAGAACTATTAATGGTCTTGAAGCCTCAAGTGGAGGTGAAATTTATTTTGATAACAAAAAAATAAATAATGATGATATTCCAGAAATTCAAAAAAAAACTGGAATGATTTTTCAAGAATTTAATCTTGTAAATAATCTATCTGCAATAAATAATGTTCTTACAGGTATTCTTAATTCAAGTAATAAATTTTTATCTTTATTTTATTTATTTAAAAAAAATCAAAAAATTGAGGCTTTAAAATCTTTGAAAACTGTAGGTTTACTTGAAAAATCTTATAGCAGAGCTGATGAATTGTCCGGTGGTCAAAGACAAAGGGTTGGAATTGCAAGAGCTATAATTAAAAAACCATTATTATTGTTAGCTGATGAGCCTGTTGCCAGTCTAGATCCTAAAGCTGCTAATTTAATATTATCGTTATTAAAAAAGATAAATAAAGAATTTGGCACAACTATTTTATGTAACCTTCATCAAGTTGATTTAGCAAAAAAATACTCGGATAGATTAGTGGGTCTTATGGATGGAAAGATTATATTTGATGAAAAATCTGAAAATATTAACAAATCTAATTTAGAAAAAATATACGTATAATATGGAACGGAACATTATTGAGCTTAAAGTTGATAATAAAGACAAAGATCTTGCGACTTATCTAAAACCTCAATGGTCTTGGAAAACTCTTGCCACTATAGTAATATTTTCTTTAATTTTAATATTTGTTGTAAATGACTTAGAGATTGATTTTATTAAGTTAGTAACAGACTCTTCAAAATATTTTGGAGATATTCTATCAAGAATGTTGCCTCCTGATTTTAGTAATTTAAATCAATTAATTTATGCAATGTTTGAAACTATTGAAATTGCTTTCCTTGGTACTTTTATCGCAATAGTTTTATCTATTCCATTTGGATTATTTTCAGCAAAAAATTTAGCACCTAATTATTTTGTTTATATTATTTGCAAAACTATAGTCATATTTTTTAGAGCAATCCCCGAATTTATTATTGCCATGATTTTAGTCATCGCGATTGGCTTTGGTGCAATGCCAGGAGTATTGGCATTAGGTTTACACACAATGGGTTTCTTAGCAAAATTTTATGCGGAAGACATTGAACATGTTAATAAAGGACCAATTGATGCCCTTAAATCATCTGGAGCAACTAAAAGTCAGATTATTTCATTTGGAATAATTCCACAAATATTGCCTGCTTTTGTGGCGAACAATTTATACATTTTAGATAGAAATGTGAGAATGGCTACGATGCTGGGTATTGTTGGAGCCGGTGGGATAGGTTATGAATTACAATCATCATTTAGAATGTTTGAATACGAGAGGGTTTCAGCAATTATAATACTTATTTTTTTTACGATTTTTCTAATAGACAATTTTTCATCATTTGTCAGATCAAAAATTAAATAAAAATTTATTTAATCGGATTTTGATTTTTTGGCTAAATAATTAGCTGCAAAAAAAGCAGAGTTACCAATGTTGGATAAATATTTTTTAGCAAATGTTTCAACCATTTGATTTGATATATTGGTATTAACGAGTAGTTTATTGCATAGTTCTGGTAAATTATTAAGATTTTTGGCTTTAATAATGTTTCCAAATATTAATTTAAACTCTTCATCGATAGTTGGTATGTCAATTTCTTCTCTGTCAGTATTGTGAATTTTTTCTCTGTAATCCACATATATTATTGGCCTTTTAAAAATAAACATATACTCAAAAACTATTGATGAATTATCTGTTATAATAATTTCAGATTTTTCTAATGATTTTAAATTAGTAAAATTTTTATCTAGATTGAAATTATGGTTGTTAATAAATAATTTTTCTATTTTGTTAATATTTTTAATAGATCTTTTATAATGTTCAGGGTGTGGTCTTAATGTTACTTTAAAATTTTCTGATAATAAATTTGATATAATATCTATACCATAATCATCAAATAAGTTTTCTTTATTATAATTCCACGATGGTGCAAATAAAACATGCCTAGAATCTCTTGAGTTCAAATTAGCTCTAATTCTTAAATTATCTAAAAACATATATCCAGAATTAATAATTTCTTTTTTTGGATAATTAAATTTTTTCTCAGTCAATTTTAATTCTGCTGACTGGTATTCACCATTAGTTAAAACAATGTCATAATTTTTAAAAGCTAAATTTGTATAAATTTGATGTGTACTTGCTAATGCGTGAAAAAAATATACATAATATTTACATAATTTAGATTTTTGAAAAACATTACCCAAATCTGTTAGCGTCATAATCATAAATTTACAATTTAGAATTTTAAAGAAGTAATTTAATATATAAAAATTATTTATATATATGCATTTTATTTCATTTTTAAAATATTCTAAATCACTTTTGTCTGATGTAACAAGAACTATATTATTTTGATTTATTTTTTTTAAATTTAAAATTAAATCAATATAATAATTTCTATAAAATCTGGATTCACTATAAAAAACAAATTCTTTTTCTTCATAATTAAGCTTAATAAATTTAATTAATCCAGCTAATGATTCTATGAAATTTTTTAACACTTGTATTATTTAATTTAATTATTTTTCTTAGACATTCTCAAATTAAAAATATCATCTTGAAAATTACCAATTAAGCAATTTTTAAGAATTTCTTGAATTATATTTCTATGTTTTATCTTTGTTAATATCTTCGTCAGTATTTTTATTAATGTTTTTTTTATCTAATCTAAAAACTTTTTTAATAAACATTTTAAAACTCATCCACCATGAAGAAAAAGTAACAGCTGCACCAGCAATAAATGCTAAAATCGCATTAAGGATAATACTTCCAGTCCCTGGATCTAAGTAAGCATTTGCATTTGACATACTGCAAAGCAAATACGTAAAGATTAAAATTAATGTTTTATTATTTACCATTTTCTATATTTAATTAATTTTTTTTAATAAAGCAATATTAATCTAATTATTGTTCACTAGAATTAATTTTATTTAATTTTATAAAATCTAAAAAAGTTATTTCATTTGTCATTGTATATTTTTTTTGAGAATCATGTTGTGTGGTACTCAATGGATATCCTAATTTTGGAAGATAAATATCATAATTGTTTATACTAAATTGTCCTTCATCTTCTGCAAGATTATTTTTGTTTAGATAATTACATTCATTAGACTTAAAAAAAAAATTGCAATAAGTGGTGCTTAAATCATGAAGAAAAACTTGTTTATTTGAGATCTTAATCTCATCTTGCATCTGATTGGCATCTTTTATCATAATGAAAGGCTTATATCTTCCAAAACCCCAATAAAAATTATTATTTAATTTTTCTGTGTAGGGATAATCTTCATAGTATTTACTACATTTCTGGCCAAAAAAATCAGACACTTTAAATTTTGTATGAGTTGTTTCCATGCAATTTGGTTTAGCGTGATCTGATTTAATAACTATCATAGAGTTGTTATATACTTTATTATTTTTTAAATTATTTATAAATTTAATTATTTTTTTTGATACGCACTTAAGTGCAATTGACTCATGTTCATAAGAGCTAATGGAGTCAGAAAGTGATTTTATTTCTTCACAATTTTCATTAAATCTAATTGGCCAATGTGTAAATGCAAAATGGTACATACGTATAACGTTATTTAAATTTTTGTTGTAAGTTACATTGTCAAAAATTATATCATATTCATATAAATTGATATATGTAGGAGATTTTATAAAGTTATACGGGTTTGGTTTATTATAATTATTAAAAGAAATTAGATTTATAAAATCTGTGTAAACTTCTAAATATATTAATGGCTCTATTAAAATTACACTTACAGGTGTGGCCCATCTTCCTACAGATTGAATTATATATCTTTGGAAAAAGTCATTTATTTTAAAAGCTTCACTATAATCTTGTAGATAACCTTCTATACCTCTGCTTTTATCAAAAAGTGAGCTCGCATAAGTACCATAAACTAGAGTATCTATATTTTTTTTATTAAGAATATTATTTGGATCATTGCTCTCTAATAATTTTCCGTTAATTTCAATATTTATTGAAGGCGTAGTATGTGGCGCTCCTGAAACTGTATCTTTATAAAATTTAAAATCTTTTAGTATTTGATAAAACTTTTTATCTTTGATTACCTCATCATATAGCTTATGACCTGAAATCCCATCAAAACTTAAAACAATTAAGTTTTTGTTACCAAACTCACTTAAACTATTTTTGTGTTTATAATTTTTATTATCATTTTGAATATTTAAAGATAAAAATATAATATTTATTAATACAAAAAAATAGATGAATCTAAAAAAATAATTATTTCAGTAGAAATACTATCATTAAAAAAAATTACAGGATTGAACTCATACAAAGAATTAAACTTGTCATTTTTAGCATTAAAGTTTGCTCGTACAAATATTTTAAGTAAAATTGAGTAAAAATTTTTAAATCTTTTAATAATTACATTCATAATTTTTAGGGGTGTTCTGTTACCCAGTACCCTGGACTATAAAGCTTTTAAAAATATAATCTATATAGAAAGTTCACTGATACCACTGTTAAAACCATAACTAGCAAATATAATGAAATGTAATCACGAGGTGTCATTATAATTATTTACTTACCTTTATTACTATTTGGATTGTCATAATACTTATAGTTTTAACCTTTATTTATATATTCAAAAATTAATGACATGATATATATTTTATTCCTTAATTAAAAATAAATGTTTATAAAAAAATTTTTTAGCAAAATAAATTTAAA
>QCNX01000020.1 GCA_003210015.1 Pelagibacteraceae bacterium AG-426-P20
ACCAGAGTTTTACGAGGATACAAAAACTTATATAGGCAAAAGAACATCTAAAAAAAAATTAGATAAAGGAATTGATTTTTATTTAAATAATAATGATTTAATAAATAAAGTTGAAAAAGAATTTAATATTGAGAAAGAATTACTCTTAGCTTTAATGGGTATCGAAACAAATTTTGGAACTTATGTAGGTAAAATGGATATTCTTTCATCTTTAGCAACATTAAGTTTTGATAAAAGAAGGTCTGAATTCTTTACGAATGAACTTATTTTATTATTACAATTAATTGACACAAATAAGATTGATTATAAAACTTTATATGGATCGTGGGCTGGTGCCTTTGGGTTTTTTCAATTTATGCCCAGTACAATTACTAATTATGCTATTGATCATAACAAAGACAATTATATTGATTTAAAGAATAATGAAGACGCTTACCCGTCTGCTGCTAATTATTTAAATAAAATGGGTTGGAAAAAAAAAGAACCATGCTTTTATAAGATTGAGTTAAATAATAATATTCCAAGAGATCTTCTTAATGTATCTGCAAAAAAAATCCACAGTAAAAAAAAACTCAAATCATTTAAAAGATATATTAAAGATTACTCCAATTTGGATTTTTTAGATAAAAATATTGTTGCTGCTATCATTACACCTGACAAAGATATAATACCAGATGCTGAAACATTAAGTCCTGCTTACGTTGTTTTTGAAAATTATGAAATTATCTTAAAATGGAATAGATCATTAAGATTTGCCTTAGCAGTTTGTACTTTAAAAGAGAAAATCAAAAATGAAATTTAGAAACATATTAATTTTATTAATTATTATTTTCGTAAATGGCTGTGCTGAATTCGACAATTCAAATTCAAAAAAGATAAATTCTAAATTAGAAAAAAAATATAAGAATAGTGGATTTACACTAATATATAATGAAAATTTAGATATTAAAATTTTAAATGATAGATCTTTGAATATTTATCATAAACATTTAAAAAAAAAATCATTTGTTAAAATTACAAACCCGGTAAATGGTAAATCACTAATTGCTGAAGTAAAATCCAATAAAATTAAATTTTCAAATTTTTATAATTCAGTTATAACAAATCGAATAGCCGAAACATTAGAACTCAATATAAAAGAACCGTTTATAGAGATTGTTTTAATATCTAAAAATTCGACTTTTATCGCAAAAAAAGCAAAAACTTTTGAGGAAGAAAAAGAAATAGCAGATAAGGCACCTATTGATGGAATTAAGATAAGCAGTCTTAATAATGAAGCTCAAGATATTTCAAAAAAAACATCTAATGATAAATTCTCATATTCAATAAAAGTTGCTGATTTTTATTATCAAAAAACAGCTCAATTAATGATTGATAGAATTAAATCAGAAACATCTATAAAAGATATAAAAATAATTCAATTTTCAAAAACTAATTATAGGGTATTAATAGGTCCTTTTAGTGATATAAATTCTCTAAGAGAATCTTTTGAAAAAATGAACTCGCTATACTTTGAAAATTTGGAAATATTAAAGAATGTTTAGAAATCTATTTTTTTTTATATCAACATACTTAGTTTTATTTGTAGGATCTACTTCATTTGCAAATTTAGAAATTAAAGCAAGAACAGCAATACTGCAGGATTATTTGTCAGGTGAAATTTTATATGAAAAAGAACCAGACAGATCTATTTATCCAGCTTCTATGACAAAAATAATGACTTCAATTATTGCTTTTGATCTTATTAAATCTGGAGATTTATCACTTGATGACAAATTTGTTGTGTCTGAAAAAGCATGGAGATTATCAACAGCAGGTTATTCTTCAATGTTTATAATGGTTGGTGATGAAGTTTCTGTTGAAAATTTATTACATGGCATAATAACTGCCTCAGGTAATGACGCGTGTATTGCACTTGCTGAGGGGATAGCTGGTACAGAGGAGGAATTTGCAATTTTGATGACAACTAAAGCTAATGAAATTGGGATGGAGAATACAAATTTTGCTAACTCATCTGGCATCAATGATCCAGATAATTATTCAACAGTTAGAGATATACTTAAAATGTCTCACTATTTAATTAAGGAGCATCCTGAATTTTATGAATGGTTTTCAATTAAAGAATTTACATGGAATAGAACAGGAGGTGATCCAATTACCCAAGGCAATCGTAATCCACTATTATATAAAAATTTAGGAGTTGATGGTATTAAAACTGGATACTTAGCAGTAGAAAAATATTCTCTAGCATCATCATTAAAAAGAAATGGAAGAAGATTAATAGCTGTTGGAAGTGGATTTGATACAAAAAATTCAAGATCAAGAGAAAGTTCTAAACTTTTAACATATGGTTTGACAAATTTTGATTTAGTACAAATCAATAAATCAGATAAGCCTATAGATAAAATCGATGTTTGGCTTGGTAAGGAAGATCAAGTTGATGTATATGTAAATGAAGACATTTACAAAACTATTAAAAAAGCAAAAAAAAAATTACTTAAAATATCCTTAAAATATGATGGACCCATTGAAGCTCCAATTAAAAAAGATGATATCGTCGGTAAATTTAGAGTAGTTTATGATGATGAGTTGGTGGGTGAATACGAACTTTTAGCTTCTAAAAATGTAGATAAAGTTAATATTTTTACTAGATTAATTAAATCTTTGAATTATTTAATCTGGGGCGATGTCTAAAAAACCTGTAATTGTTTTTGAGGGAATTGAAGGAAGTGGCAAAAGCCATCATGTTGCTAATGTTTCTAAATATTTAAGAAAAAAAAAAATTAAATTTATCCAAATTAGAGAGCCAGGCGGAAATATCAATTCAGAAAAAATTAGAAAACTTATTTTAAATAAAAAATCTAATTTTAATAAAATAACTGATTTACTCCTTTACTTAGCAGCAAGAAGTGAAAATATTCAACAATTAAGGAAATATTATAAAAAAAGGATAATTTTAATTGATAGGTTTGTAGACTCTACTATTGCTTATCAACATTATGGTTTTGATGTTAATATAAAGTTGATTAATTTTATTAACAATTTCATTCTAAGAGATTTTAAAGTTGATTATACTTTCTTAAATATTGTTAATAAAAAAAACATGATAAATAGACTGGGTGCAAGAAAATCACTTAATAGATATGATAAATTCAATGTAAATTTTTATCAAAAAGTACAAAAGGGATTTTTAATATTAGCAAAAAAAAATATTAAAAAATATAAAATAATTGACTCAAATTTAGATATTTATTCAAATCAAAATAAAATTATTCAAATAATTGATAGGCTATTATGAATAATTTAGAACCTATAAATCAAACTAAACTTTACGGTTTAGGCGCATATTTAAATGAATTAATCAGATTATATAAAAATAATATTTATCCAAATAAGATTTTATTAAGTGGTCAAAAGGGCATTGGAAAATCAACTCTTGCGTTTCATTTTATTAATTATGTATTAACTTTAAATGAAAATTTTAAATATGATACTCAAAATTTTAATATAAATATTGAAAGTTCTGAATTTAAAACAATTCAAAACAAATCAAATACTAATTTGATATCTATAGACGTTTATGATGAGAAAAAAACTATTGATATAAATCAAATAAGACAATTAATAATAAACTTGAACAAATCATCTTTTAATCAAAAGCCAAGATTTGTTTTAATCGACAATATTGAACTATTAAATATTAATTCTATTAACGCTTTGTTGAAAGTTTTGGAGGAGCCTAATGAAAATATTAATTTTATATTAATCCATAATAATAAAAAGATCCCTTCGACGTTGTTGTCTAGATGTATTAATTTTAAAATTAGTCTGAAAAATAATGATTATTTAAAAATTTCTAATCAACTTTTAAATGATGATCTAGAGAATTTAATTAGTAAAGATCTTATAAATTACTATTTTACTCCAGGTGAAATCTATCATTTAGTTCAATTTTCTATCAAAAATAAATATGATTTATCAAATATAGATCTGAAAAGTTTTCTTAAGATTTTAATTAAGGAAGGACACTTCAAAAAGAATAATTTTATTAACCTCATAATGTATAATTTAATAGAATTATATTTTAGAAAATTAAATTCACCTTTTTCAAATTTGATTAATGAAAAATATAGTTATTTTGTTAAAAGGATATCCAACACTAAAACTTATAATCTAGATAAAGAGTCTCTATTTATGGAATTCAATGATGAAATTTTAGATGGTTAAAAATTTTTATATAACAACACCAATCTATTATCCTTCTGCAAAACCCCATATGGGTCATGCATACTCAAGTATTATTGCTGATTTTTTTGCTAGGTTTAAAAAAATTGACGGATTTGATGTTAATTTTTTAACCGGCACAGATGAACATGGTTTAAAAATTCAAAGGGCAGCTGAAAAAAAAGGACTTGATACACTAAAATTTTGCGATGAAATAAGCAAAACTTTTAGAGACTTATCAAAAACACTTAATTTAACAAATACAGATTTTATTAGAACTACTGAGAAACGTCATCAGAAATCGGTTCAACATTTATGGAAAGAGTTAAAAAAAAATGACGACATATATCTTTCTAAATATTCTGGTTGGTACTCTGTGTCTGACGAGGCTTTTTATACAGATGATGAAATTGAAGAGCTTAATGGAAAAAAAGTGGCAATTACTTCAAAATCACCAGTTGAATGGTTAGATGAAGAATCTTATTTTTTTAGACTATCAAAATGGGAAAAGCCTTTATTAGATTATTATAATAAAAATCCTGATTTTATTTCCCCAAAAACAAGAAAAAATGAAGTTATTAGTTTCGTTAAAGGCGGTCTTAAAGATTTATCAGTTAGTAGAAAAAGTTTTTCGTGGGGGATACCAGTACCTGATGACAATAAACATGTTATTTACGTTTGGTTAGATGCACTAACTAATTATATAAGTGCATTAAATTATCCTAACACAGATGACGAATTATATAAAAAATTTTGGCCAGCAAATATTCATTTAATAGGTAAAGATATTTTAAGGTTTCATGCTGTCTATTGGCCAGCTTTTTTATTAGCAGCAAAAATACCTTTGCCAAAAAAGATTTATGGACATGGTTGGATATTATCTGGAGATGAAAAAATGTCCAAATCAAAAGGTAATATTTTAGATCCTATTGAAATAATAGATCAATATGGTTTAGATCCACTAAGATATTATCTTATTAAAGAAGTATCTTTTGGTAATGATGGAAACATTTCACAAGATAAATTAGAAGATTGTATTAATAGTGATCTAGCTAATAATTTTGGAAATCTATGCCAAAGAGTTACCGCCTTTGCAGAAAAAAATTGTGAAGGAAAAATTCCAAATAATATCGAATTTAATAATGATGACTTAAAAATTTTGGACAAATTTAAGGATAATATAGATTTGATTAGAAAAAAAATTGATGAACTAGATATTAATTTTTATATTGATTTTATAATTTCATCCTTATTTGAAACTAATAAATATTTTAATGACCAAGAACCTTGGAAAAAAAAGGATGATATTAAACGATTAAACACAATTGTTTATACTACTTTAGAAGTTGTTAGAAAAATTAGTTTCATGCTTTATCCAATAATACCGCAATCATCACTTAATGCTTTAAAGATTTTTTCAATTAATGAAAGTGAAATTGATTATTCATCTATTAATGACCATAATTTCCTTAATGGTGGAAATACAATTCATAAAATAGACATCTTATTTAAGAAAATAGAAAAAAAAAATGATTGATTCACACTGCCATCTAGATCATCAGCAACTTTTTGAAAATATTGACGATATATTAAAAAGATCTAAAGAAGTTGGTATACAAAAATTACTCACAATTTGTACAACATTTGAAAGTTTTAATAGAATAAAACTTTTAGTAAAAAAAGATGAAATTATATATGGCACCTACGGAATTCATCCTCATGAAGCAAAAAATGATAAAATTACATCTGATATGATTATAAGTGTAATTAAGAAAAATGAGAAAATTATTGGTATTGGTGAAACTGGCTTAGATTTTTTTTACAATCATAGCGATAAAGATGATCAAATTAAAAGCTTTGAAGAACATATTAAAGCTTCATTAGAATTAGATATACCCTTAATCATTCATTCTAGAAATGCAGAATTAGAAACACTTGAAATTTTTAATAAATATAAAGATAAAAAATTAAAAATTTTAATGCACTGTTTTACAGGATCTTTAAAATTTGCAGAAAGTTTATTAAGTTTAGGAGCCTATTTCTCTGCTAGTGGAATTATTACATTTAAGAACTCTTTAGAGTTACAAAAAACTTTCAAATTTATTCCTTTAGATAAATTACTTATTGAAACCGACAGTCCTTATCTTGCACCTGTTCCTAATAGAGGAAAACAAAATGAACCATCATTTGTAAAATATACAGCTGAAAAACTTGCTGAAATTAAGCAAACTTCTAATCTAGAAATTGTTAAAAACACCACAACAAACTTCAATAACTTATTCAATTAATGAAATTTATCATATTAGGTTGCGGAAGTTCAATGGGTGTTCCTAGACCAGATGGTTATTTTGGCAAATGTAATCCAGATAATAAAAAGAATTATAGATCCAGATGTTCTGCTTTATTACAAACTAAAAGTCAAACTGTTTTGATTGATACATCACCAGATCTAAGACATCAATTAATCAAAAACAAAATTAATAAGATAGATAAAGTTTTATATTCTCATATGCATGCAGATCAAACACACGGTATTAACGATTTAAGAGTTTTTTATATTAAAAATAAAAAAACTATTCCTGTTTATGCTGATAATCCTACAAAAAGATATTTGTATAATAATTTCAAATATTGTTTTGTTAATAATAATAAGGAATATCCAGCAATCTTAAAACTAAATTCTATTAATAACAATTTATCAATTCTCGATGGTAAAAAAAAAATAAATGTTAGATCAATAAAAGTTAAGCATGGTAAAGTTAATAGTATTTGTTATATTTTTGATAAAAAAATAGCCTACATTAGTGATATTAGTGATATTGCAAAAAAAAATTTTAAATATTTTAAAAAACTTGAATATCTAATCATTGATTGTTTGTGGCTTAGACACCATCCATCACATCTTAACTTAGAAAATTCTTTAAAATATATAGCGTTATTTAAACCTAAAAAGGCAGTATTAACTAATCTACATTCTGATTTAGATTACGATTTTTTAAAAAAAAAACTGCCAAAAAATATTATTCCTGCTTTTGATGGGTTGACTATAAAATTATAAAATTTCTTCAATTTTATTTAATAATTTTTTTGACATTGGTTTTGTAAATGACGAAAAAGTTTCTTCGACTTTGCCATCTTTATTGATTAAAATTTTATGAAAATTCCATTTAGGTATGGCCGAATTACCATAATTTTCTTTAGCCCATAAATAAATTGGATGAGCATTTTTACCTTTTACTTCAAATTTAGAAGTCATCGGAAATGTTATATTAAAGTTAGTTTCACAGAAATCTTTAATTTCATTATTATTACCAGGTTCTTGACCACCGAATTGGTTTGAAGGAACACCTAGTACAACAAAGCCTTTTTCATTATATTTTAAATATAATTCTTGGAGTTCAGAATACTGTTGCGTAAATCCACAATTACTTGCGACGTTGACAAGTAGTATAGTTTTATCTTTTAGAATTGTTAAATCTAAAATTTCATCATTAATATCTTTGATACTAAAATCATAGAATTTTTTTTCATATTTTGCGTTACCGGTATTTAAGAATGAAATCATTATAATAAATATATAGAATATTTTTTTATACATTGGCATTTATTTTTTTGAAAAAATTAACAAAATTAAATAGCCAAATACTGTAGATAATAGGGAGCCACTTAACACACCTATCTTAACACCATCAATATATTCGGTATTTTCAACGAAAGCCAAGTTTCCTACAAATAAACTCATTGTAAAACCAATTCCTGTTAATATTGAAACTCCATATATACTCATCCAACTTGAATTATTTGGCATATCAGCAAATTTAAATTTTACTGAGACATAAGAAAATAAAAGTACACCTATTTGCTTTCCAAAGAAAAGCCCCAACAAAATACCCAAAGGAACTGGAGAAAGTAAACTAGATAGAGATAAACCTTCAAGATTTACACCTGCGTTAGCAAAAGCGAATATAGGCATAATCATGAAAGCAACATATGGAGATATTCCATGCTCTATCTTAACTAGTAAAGAGTAATCACGATCTTTAATTCTATGTGGAATTGTTGAGGCTAATAATACTCCTGCTATAGTGGCATGAATGCCTGACTTATAAGTGAAAAACCACATACATAATCCAATTAATAAATAGGGCGAAAATATTTTTACAGAAAACTTATTAAGTAATAATAATAATATGTAACTAATTAATATTAAACTTAAATATGGAATGCTTAGATCACCAGAATAAAAGAATGCTATAATTAAAATAGCGCCTAAATCATCTATAATAGCAAGTGCGGTTAAAAAAACTTTTAATGATATCGGAACTCTGGATCCTAGAAGAGATAAAATACCTAAAGAAAATGCAATATCTGTAGCTGATGGAATGGCCCATCCATTAATAGTTACTGCATTTCCATAATTAATTAAGATATAAAATAATGCTGGCACAACCATTCCACCAACAGCAGCAATTATTGGAAGTAATGCTTGCTTAATATTGGATAATTCTCCTTGTAAAAATTCACGTTTAATTTCGAGTGTTACAAAAAAGAAAAAAATCGCCATTAAAGCATCATTAATCCAGTGGTGAACTGTTAATTTTAATCCAAAGCTATTAATACCTATGAATAAATATTTTTCTAAGGTATGAAAATATATTTCACTTAGATTACTATTACTTATAAAAAGAGCAAAAATCGCAGCTATTAATAAAATTAAACCACTGGCAGCTTCTAATTTGAAAAACCATTTAAAAGGTTTAGATATATATTGAATCATTATTTTATATTAATAAGTTTTTAAAAAATAAAAAGATATCTTCTATAGTTTCAAATAAATTATACAATAATAATTCAAGCCCAGGAAATAAGTTGATTAATGGAGATTTAAAAGTATCCATTATAATTACAATTGCTATGCAAGAAATAATTGATACTAGAATGTACGATAAAAGTATCCCTAAATCAAAACTGCCAGAGGCGCTAAGTTCTGATGAATTCTCAGTTTTAGATAGTTGATCTAAATTTTGTATATCAATTGATTGTTTTTTCTCTGAGTCCGTGTGTATATCTAGGGTAGTTTTTTTTTCTATAATTGGATTAATATCTTTATCATCATTTTCTAAATTAGGTATTGGTTTGTTAGGTTTATGATCTATGTCAATTTGTCTATAAAACCAAATATGGCTACATGATCCACATTGTATATTTCTTCCATTTTCAGGTATCAGTGAAGAGTCAACCTCAAAATTTTTGTTACATTTAACGCATTGAATAATCATTCTTTTTTATATCATATTCTTTTAAAATTTCTCTTATTTTACTAATCTTTATACTTTTAAATTTTTCATAAGTACTGTAATAGTACAATCTCCGGAGTGTAGCGCAGCCTGGTAGCGCATCTGGTTTGGGACCAGAGGGTCGCAGGTTCGAATCCTGCCACTCCGACCATATTTATGAAAAAAGCAAAAATATACATCCCTAATAAAAGTCCTATGCAATCTGGTATGGGTAAAAATGATAAATGGATATTGGAATATGAAACTAATGATCCAACAAGCAACCCCTTGATGGGATGGGAAAGTTCTTCAGATACTTATACTGAGATAAAATTAGAGTTTTCATCGAAAGAATTAGCAATTAGTTATGCTAAAAAAAAAAAAATTAATTTTGAATTAATTGAACCAAAAAAAAGAAAAACTATTAAAAAATCTTACGCAGATAATTTTCTTAGATAGCAAATGTTTAAATTCTTTACTCAAAAACAATGGTTTTTATGGAGTATATTTGGGTCAATATTTATATTAATTTCTACATGGTACCAAGTTCAATTAGATGTAAAAATAAACGAATGGTTTGGGGAATTTTATGACACTCTTCAAAAAGCATTAACAACTCCAAATTCTGTAACAGAAACTGAATTTATTGGATACCTTTTTACATTTGCCAAAATCGCTGCTTTATGGATTGTCATCGCAGTTTTTACAGGATTTTTTACAAGTCATTGGGTTTTTAGATGGCGAACCTCAATGGCAAATTATTATCATGAACAGTGGTTAAAAGCTCGTTTGACTGAAGGTGCGTCTCAAAGAGTCCAAGAAGATACTTTAAAATTTGCAAGAATAATGGAAGGTCTTGGTACAGGATTATTGGATAGTATAATGACCTTAATTGCTTTTACTCCTATTTTATGGGGTTTGTCCAAACAAGTAGATGTATTACCATGGATTGGTGAAGTGGATCATGCATTAGTATGGGTCGCTATTATATCAGCATTGGGAGGCACTTTATTACTTGCGGCTGTTGGAATTAAATTGCCAGGTATTGAGTATGATATTCAAAAAGAGGAAGCTGGATATAGAAAAGAATTAGTTCATGGTGAAGACGATCCTATTAGAGCTGCCCCTCCAACAATTGGACAATTATATAATCGGGTAAGAGGAATACACTACAAATCATATTTTCACTATTTATACTTTAATACAGTTAAATGGAGCTACTTTCAGGGGATGGTGATAGTACCTTATTTGGCTCTAGCACCAACAATTGTGACTGGAGCGATCACATTAGGATTTGTGCAACAAATCACCAGAGCTTTTGGTAGAGTAGAAGGTTCATTGCAATATTTAGTTAAAAGTTGGTCAACAATTGTAGAATTAATTTCAGTTTGGAAGAGATTGAGAGAATTTGAAGCAAAATTGAATTACAATTTAGAAACTGAAATCAAAATATAATGGCTATAGATAAAAAATTTATAGATCAATTTATTAAAGTTACATCTAAAGCTGCTCATGAGTCATCACATCAAGTTGGGAAAAAAAATAAAGAAGCAGCAGACAAAGCTGCTGTAGATTCCATGAGAACTGAACTCAACAAAATTGATATGACAGGGAAAGTAGTTATAGGTGAGGGTGCTTTAGATGAGGCACCAATGCTTTATACAGGTGAAGTTTTAGGAACTAAAAATGGGCCAGATTTTGATATTGCTGTTGATCCAGTAGAAGGAACTAATTTTGCAGCTTATAATCTACCTGGTGCTATTTCAGTACTTGCTATTGCTGAAAAAGGAAATTTATTTAATGCACCTGAAACTTATATGGAAAAAATAGCTACTGGAAAAATTGAAAAAGGCTTAATTGATTTGGATTTCCCGCTGGAAAAAAATATAAAAAATTTATCTGATTTTAAGAATAAAAAAATTTCATCTATAACAGCATGTATTCTTGATAGACCTAGACATGCGAAGATTATAAACAAACTTAAAGAATTAAAAGTTAATCTCAAGTTAATTACCGATGGTGATGTATTAGGGGCATTATATGTCTCTGATCCAAAGTATAAAGTAGACATTTTTTTAGGAATAGGAGGAGGTCCTGAAGGAGTATTAGCCGCATCAGCACTTGATGCATACGATTGTCATTTCCAAGGTAGATTTATATTTGATAATGATAAAAATGTTAAAGAAGCAAAAGAAATGGGAATTACTAATTTTAGTAAAAAATATGAATTAAATGAAATTATTAAAGGAGATTCAATTTTTTGTGCCACAGGTATTACAACCAATGAAGTCATAAAAGGCATAAATATTATAGGTGATAGCTATGTCTCTGAAACCCTTATTACACATAAAAACTCAAATACAAAAAAAATTATAAAAAAGACTTATCCTATTTAAAAATGATCTCAGTTTCAGGAAAAAGATGGAAACAAAGAGAGGTAAATGAAAATTTAGTAGAAAAATTAAAACAAGATTTAAATTTAAGTGAAGTCATATCGCGAATATTAATAACAAGAAAATTTGATCAAACAGAATTAAATACACTTGATTATAATTTAAGTTTGAAAAATATTTTTTTTAAAAATGTCGATTTTAAAAAATCTATTGAACTTGTAATTAATTCAATAAATAATGGGGAATATATTTGTATTTTAGGTGATTATGATGTTGATGGTTCTGCTGCTACATCGCTTTTCATTAGATTTTTAAAAGCCATAAAGCATCCATATTTTTATTATATACCAGATAGAGAAAAAGATGGATATGGAGCTACCAAAAAGTTATTTAAAAAATTAATTTTAAAAAAACCACAATTAATAATTATGCTTGATTGTGGCTCGACATCTAACGATGCTATAAATTATTTAAACGAAAATAAAATCAAATCATTAATAATTGATCATCATGAAATTAGCAAACCGTTTCCAAAGGCTAATTCAATAATAAATCCAAAAAAAGATAATGGTTATTTAGAATATGACTATCTTTGTGCTACAGCTTTAACATATTTTTTTTTAGATTTATTGTCCCAAAAGATAAAAAGCAAAATAAAGATATCAAATTTATTAATCTATGTGTTATTGGCCACTGTTTGCGATGTAATGCCATTAAGAAAACTTAATAGACAAATTGCCATAACAGCACTTAAAGATTTTGATATTAATAAAAATATTGCTTTTAATGAATTATTCATTTTACATAAAAAAAAAAATAAGATTACTATCGATGACTTAGCTTATTTAATAGGTCCAATATTAAATTCTGGAGGTAGATTGGGAAAATCTAGTTTTGCTTCTGAATTATTATCCTCAGATATATCAAAAGTTGTGAAAACTAAATCCAAAGAACTGATTAAATTAAATAATAAAAGAAAAGAGATCGAAAGATTAACTTTAGATGAAATCGATTTTAAAAAGATTGAAAAAGAAAACAACGATATTATCATTTATTATAATCCTAATATTAATGAAGGTTTAATTGGTATTATTGCTGCTCGTTTAAAAGAATATTTCAATAAACCATCTATTGTTATAACTAATTCGGGCAAAACTCTTAAAGGCTCAGCAAGATCAATTTACAATTACAATATAGGTCGTGTCATTAAAAATTCCTTTGATAAAAGAATAATATTGAATGGGGGAGGTCACAATATGGCAGCAGGATTTACATTGAGCAAAATAAACCTTAAAGATTTTAAAGAATTTATTCTGAAAGATTTTTTAAAAAAAAAGACTACTAAAAATTTTTCTTTTTTGTATGACACTGAAATTTCCTCTCAAGCTATTAATCAGAATTTTTTTGATGATTTAAAAAAATTGGAACCTTTTGGCACAGGCAATCCTAATCCTACTTTTTTGATTAAACATCTTAGGGTAATTAAAACAAAGATTCTTAAGAATAATCATTTATCTGTAATTTTAAAATCTAAATCAGGTCATACAATTAATTCTATATTGTTCAATTCTACGAATACTAACTTAGGCAAACATCTGCAAAATTATAAAAAAACTTTTAATGTAATGGCTAAAATTAATGAAAATATTTGGAATAATAAAAAAGCACTCCAATTATATATTCAAGATTTGATTATTTAAATTAATTAAACTTGATAAATAATGACTTTTAAAATAAAAGATCTCAACACGGTCCCTTCGTCTATCGGTTAGGACAGCTGGTTTTCATCCTGCAAAGGGGGGTTCGATTCCCCCAGGGACCGCCATTCATGAGTAATTATTATGTCTACATGATTTTATCTAAGGTTGGCAATAAGCAGTTGTCGTATGTAGGATATACTAACAATTTACAAAAACGACTGACGTTGCATAATTCCTCAAAAGGTGCAAAATTTACTAAAGGTAAAAAGTGGCAATATATATATATAAAAAAATACGATAGCAGATCTAAAGCAATGAAGAATGAGTATTTACTTAAAAAAGACAGAAAAAAAAGAAATAATATAAAAGCAAACTTTATATAAATTATTAATGAAAATATCTATTTTATTACCTTACAAAGAAAATTATTCCCCAGAATATGCTGGTGCCGTATCATTATTTATAAAATCTGTATCTGATAATAGTTTATTTAAAAAAGAAATAACTATTTTTGGATCAACTAATTTTAAAAAAAAATTATCCAAAAATTACATAAATATCCCTCTTTATAAAAGATTTCTTTCTAGTCAATCTAAAGATTATGTAGATAAATTTGTTAAATTACAATTAGTTAATAAACCAGATATTATTGAAGTCCATAATAGACCTATATACATAAAAAAATTAGTTAATTTAAAATCAAAACTTGTACTATATTTTCATAATGATCCAATAACCATGGACGGATCTAGAACGAACAACGAAAGAATTTTTTTACTTAATAATTGTGAAAAAATAATCTTTAATAGTGAGTGGTCAAAAAAACAATTTTTGAAAAAATTACCTCAATTTTATCATAAATCAAAAAAACTCAATGTTATCCATCAATCAATAAGCAAAACAAAAGTCAAAATTAAAGATAAAAATAAGATTATTACTTTTGTAGGTAAACTTAACTCAGCAAAAGGTTTTGATTTATTTGCAAAAGCTATAACAAAAATTTTAAATGAATACCCAGAATGGAATGCAATTGTTGCAGGGGATGAGCCTAGAGAAAATATTAAAGTTTATCATAAAAATTTAACTAATTTAGGTTTTCAGCCTCATAAAAAAATATTAAAATTATTTGAAAAAACTAGTATTGCTGTTGCTTGTTCTAGATGGCAAGAACCTTTTGGTAGAACTAGTTTAGAAGCATCAAGTCGAGGTTGTGCTGTTATTATTTCAAATAGAGGTGGGTTACCTGAAACAATAACAGATGGTATCATTTTAAGAAAACTTAGTTCTAATGAAATTTATTTAGCAATTAAAAAATTAATTTTGAATAAAGATTACCTTAAAGATTTACAATATAATTCTTATAAAAATTTCTATTTAACAGATAAATTTATATCTAACAAGATAGATGATTATAGAAACGATTTATATAAATATGACAAGTCTTATTTATATAATTCAAAATTTAGAGATGATAAATTAAAGATACTTCACATTACCAATTTTAACGAAAGACATAATGGTAGACTATTTTATAATACTGGCAAAAGAATCAATAATGGATTTATTAGACTTGGTCATAGTGTTTTAGAATTTAGTGATAGAGATATAGTAAGTTATTATAGATCCATTAATGATCTAAAAGGGCAAAAAAGATTAAATTCAAAATTATTAGAAGTTATTTCAAATTATGTTCCTGATCTTATAGTTTTAGGACATGCAGATTTGATTAAACTAGAAACCTTAGATTATATAAAAAAAAATTATCCTAACATCAAAATTTGTCAGTGGTTCCTCGACCGTATGGATGATCAGTGGGTCAACAATAAAAAAAGATTTTTAGATAAAATTAAATTAATGGACTTTAGTTTTTGTACATCTGATCCGTATTCTTTAAGATTCAAACAAAATGATAATATACTTTATATGCCTAATCCCGTCGATGTGTCATTTGAAGTATTAAAAAACTATGAAAATAAATTTTTTAATAATGATGTTTTTTTTGCAATGAGTCATGGTGTGCATAGGGGTGTATTAAAAAAAGGTAAGTTTGATGAAAGAGAAAATATTATTAATAAACTTATCTCCAAGACCCCAAATATAAGATTTGATCTTTACGGAATGAACAATAAGCAACCAATCTGGGCTGATGATTATTTATTAGCAATATCTCAATCAAAAATAGGATTGAATCTTAGCCAAGGAAAATCATCAAAATATTATAGTAGTGATCGTTTTTCACAATTAATAGGTAATGGTCTATTAGTTATGGTAGATAAAAAAACAAGTTTTGGAGATTTTTTTAATAAAAATGAAATTATTCAATATAGCAGTATTTCTGATCTATCTGAAAAAATTATAAAATATAGTAAAGATAGTAAATTGAGAAATAAAATAGCTAAAAATGGAAGAACTAAATATTTTAAATATTTTAATTCAACTATTATAGCTGAATTCATCATAAACAAAACTTTTGGTTTTAAGAAAAAATATTATTGGGAAAATATTTATTAATGTTCTCAATAATAATACCTACATTTAATAACATTCAATATTTAAAAAAATGCATTGAAAGTTTAAAAAAAAATTCAAAATTCAACCATGAAATAATACCTCATATTAATATAGGTAGTGATGGAACAGAAGAATACTTAATTAAACAAAATATAAAATATACTAAAACAAATTATAACTCTGGCATTTGTGAAGGTATGAATTTAGCGGCGAGAAAATCAACAACAGATTATATTCTATATGCCCATGATGACTTTTATTTTTGTCCTGGTTGGGATGAGCATTTATTTAATGAAGTTAAAAAAATCCCACATAACAAATTTTATTTATCAGGTATTATGATGAATAATGGTCCATTAAAATTTGATTGCGGCAGTACACTAGAAGAATTTGATGAAAATAAACTTTTAAATAATTTTAGAGAAATTAATCATTTTGATTTTCAGGGCTCAACATGGGCCCCTCATTTAATTCATAAAGATTTATGGAATAAAGTAGGCGGTTTTAGTGAGGAATTTTTTCCAGGAACTGGGTCAGATCCAGATTTGAATATGAAGCTTTGGAAAAATGGAGTGAGAATTTTTAAAGGATTAAATAATTGTAAAGTTTATCATTTTGGATCTATTGTAACTAGAAAATATAAAAACCATCCCACAATAAAAACAGAGTCAGGAAGCAAAGGATCTAAAATTTTTCTTTTAAAATGGGGTATAAGTATCAAATTTTTTAAAAAATACTATCTTAAGTCTAACAAACCATATAATGGAGTTCTAGAAAATCCGAAAATAACTCTTCATTTTTTAATCGAGTTTATTTTGTGTAAAGTTTATTTTTTTTATATTTTATTACTGTCTAAAATTAAATGAAAGTTTTGATACTAGGATCTACCGGTGTATTAGGAAAAAATTTAAGTTTATTTTTGTTAAAAAAAAAGATTAAAGTTAGTTTTATTTCTAGAAGAAAAAAAATTAAATCACATATATATTTAAATGATTTCTCTAATTTTATGAAATTAGAAAAATTAATCTTAGAAATAAATCCTACACACATTGTAAATTGTCTTGGGGTCACACACTTTAATAAGGACTTTAAATCTAAAAAAAAAACAACATTAATTAATACTAAATTGCCAAAATTTTTATCGAAATTTTCTCTAAAAAATAAAATATATTTTTTACATATAAGTACCGATTGTGTTTTTTCAGGAAAAAAGGGTTTATATAATGAAAATTCAAAAAAAGACGCAACAGATCTTTATGGTAAAACTAAAAGTAGAGGAGAAGTTCAGAATAAATATTCTACAACATTTAGGACATCATTTATAGGTCCTGAAACATCTACAAGTGAGTCATTACTTAATTGGTTTTTAAAACAAAAAAATTCAGTAAATGGTTATACCAAAGCTTATTTTTCAGGCCTTACTTCACTTGAAATATCAATAATTATATATAATCATTTTTTAAAGAAAAAATATCTTTATAATAAGATAATTAATATTAGCGGAAATAGAATTTCTAAATATTCACTTTTAAAAGAAATATCAAAGACTTTTAAAAAAAGAATTTTAATAAAAAAATACTCAAAATTTCAGATTGATAGATCATTAAATAATAGAATATTTATAAATAAAACTAATTATAAAGTTAAATCATGGTCCTTAATGTTAAAAGAATTGAATCGTTTTATGATTGAAAATGGTTATAAATTTTAATTCTTTAATAATAAGCAAATACTAATATAATTTAATCATGGATATAATAAATAAAAAATATGAAGATCTTACTAAATATTCAAATTACTTTTTGAATGCAGAACCGTATCCACATTTAATATTAAATGATTTTTTAGATAATAATTTTTTTTCAAATTTAGATGTTGAAAATATAAAAATCGATCAAAATAAAGGAAGATCTTTCAACTCAGATATAGAAAAGAATAAATGGGCCAGCAAAAATACTACACTGTCAGAAAATCTTAAACTTATAATTGACGAACTTAATAATAAAAGTTTTCTAGAAAATTTATATAAAATATC
>QCNX01000021.1 GCA_003210015.1 Pelagibacteraceae bacterium AG-426-P20
ATTTAGATTCATTACTGTTATCAAATTGTTTAAATGAAAACAAAGATTTTATTTTTTTTGTAGTTTTATCAATATCTTTAACACGACCAGAAATAGTGCCATTTAATCCTTCTTTGGCAACAATTATGGTTCCTCTTATATTATTTGATGTGAGAAATTTTTGTAAAAAATCTTTGTTTTTTTTTAAAAATTTTATCTTAATGAATTTATAAAAACCAAAAACTTTAAACATTATAAAACCCTACAAACAGTCATTCCATCACCTAGTGGAATAATAATTTGCTCTACTCTTTTATCTTTAGATACAAACTCATTAAATTCTCTAATATTTATAGTGAATTTATCATTATTTTTTTCATCTGCTACCTCACCATGCCATAAAACGTTATCAATAATAATTAATCCACCTTTACTTAATAGCTCTAAAGATTTTTCATAATATTCCTTATAATTCATTTTATCAGCATCAATGAAAACCATATCAAATTTATTATTTTTTAATTCTTTCAAACTTTCAAGGGCAGGTTTTATTATTGTTTGAATTTTATGATCTTGATTAGCCTTTTTAAAAAAATCTAATGCTATTTTGTTTGTCTCTTCATTTTTATCAAGAGCAATTAGTTTCCCTTCATCAGGCAAGGCGAGTGAAATTGAGAGAGCACTAAGTCCTGTAAAAGTTCCAATTTCAAGAACATTTTTAATATTTGATACCTTTATAATTAAATGAAGAAAATGACATTGTGTAGGATCAATCTGCATTCTTTTGATGTCACCTAACGTTTTATTATAATCAATTATTTCTTGTTGTATTGGATGTAAATTTAAACCAAAATCATTAATGTAATTTTGTAATTTTTCTGTAATATCAAGGTTTGCACCCATTCTACTGAAGTTTTTTCTTTAATATCTCATTTATAAGTTGAGGATTGGCTTTACCACCAGAGACCTTCATTGCTTGACCAACAAAAAAACCAAATAATTTTTCCTTTCCTTGCTTATACTCAATTGCTTTTTCTCTATTATCATTAATTATTTTATCAATTAAAGCTTCTATAGCTTTAGGATCGCTTTGTTGTTTTAAACCTTTTTCCTCAACAATTTTTTGAGGATCTTTATCTCCATCTAACATTAATTCAAATACAGTTTTTGCTATTTTTCCTGAAATAGTGCCATTCTTTATTAAATTAACTAATATAGCTAAATTCTTTGCACTTACTGGACTTTGAGAAATTTCTAAATTTTTATTATTTAAAACAGCAAATAATTCACCTGTTATCCAATTAACAGCTAATTTCATATCTCTGTTCTTGCCCATCTTAGCAACAACTTCTTCAAAATATTTTGCTGTATCAATATCTGAGACTAAGATGGTAGCCTCATATGCTGACAGCTTAAATTCATCAATAAATCTTTTCTTTTTGTCATCTGGTAATTCTGGAATATCATTTTTCAGTTTATTAATAAATTCATCAGAAACTTCTAAAGGTAACAAATCAGGATCAGGAAAATACCTATAATCATGAGCATCTTCTTTTGATCTCATTGATCTTGTTTCATTTTTTTTGGTATCAAATAATCTTGTCTCTTGATCAATTGATTTACCTTCTTCTATCAAATCAACTTGTCTATTTGCTTCGTATTCAATAGCCATTTGCATAAATTTGATAGAGTTTACATTTTTAATTTCACATCTTGTTCCAAATTCTTTTGAACCTTTAGTTCTAACAGAAACATTTACATCAGCTCTCAATGATCCTTCTTGCATATTTCCATCACATGTTCCAAGATATCTCATGATTGATCTTAATTTTTTAATATAAACACTTACCTCATCTGGAGATCTAAGGTCAGGTTTGCTCACAATTTCCATTAAGGCTACACCAGATCTATTTAAGTCTACAAAAGTGTTTTGTGGGTCAAGATCATGAATACTTTTTCCTGCATCCTGTTCTAAATGTAATCTTTCGATACCAACTTCTTTCTGGCCTTCGGGCATATCTAAAATAACTTTACCCTCACCTACTATTGGATCTTTGAATTGAGAAATTTGATATCCTTGAGGTAAATCTGCATAAAAATAATTTTTTCTATCAAATACAGAACGATTATTGATTTTTGCATTAAGACCAATGCCAGTTTTAATAGCTTGTTTAACGCAAAACTCATTTATTACTGGCAACATCCCAGGGAATGCAGCATCAACTAAACTTACTTGTGTGTTAGGCTCAGCTCCAAATTTTGTGGCAGATGTTGAAAATAATTTAGATTCAGAAGTAACTTGTGCATGAACTTCTAATCCAATTACAACTTCATATTGATTATCTTTTCTATTAATTAGATATTCTGATTTATTTTTACTCATTTAATCCACCAATCAGTAATCTTGTTTTTAAAATTAATCTTTTCCTCCATAGCATAAGCAATATTTAAAATATTTTGCTCATCAAAGGCTTTACCAATTATTTGTAAACCCAGTGGGTATCCTCTAGTATCGTGTCCTGCTGGAATAGAAATACCTGGCAACCCTGCTAAATTTACTGGGACAGTAAAGATATCGTTCAAATACATTGAGACTGGATCATCTTTCTTTTCTCCAATTTTAAATGCTGAACTAGGAGTTGATGGGGTTAATATTGCATCTACTTTTTTATATGCTTCATCAAAATCATTTTTAATTAATTTTCTAACTTTTTGGGCTTTAAGATAGTAAGCATCATAATAACCTGATGATAAAACATATGTTCCAATCATGATTCTTCTTTGAACTTCTGCCCCAAAACCTTCTGATCTAGTTTTTTCATACATATCTATAAGGTTTTCTCCTTTAGCTCTAAATCCATATTTAACTCCGTCATATCGAGCTAAATTAGATGAGGCTTCGGCTGGAGCTACAATATAATAAGTTGGCAATGCATAACTTGTATGAGGAAGTGATATGTCAACTATTTCAGCTCCACAATCTTTTGCATATTGGATACCTTTTTGCCAAAGTTCTTCAATTTCTTTTGGCATACCCTCAACTCTATATTCTTTTGGTATTCCAATTTTTTTATCCTTAATATTTTTTGTCAATTCTTTACTATAATTATTTCTTTTAAAATCAATTGAAGTTGAGTCTTTGGGATCATAAGTACTAATTATCTCCTGAAGTAGTGCGCAATCTCTAACATTTTGTGCCATAGGACCTGCTTGATCTAAAGATGATGCAAAGGCAACTATTCCATATCGAGAACAACTTCCATAAGTTGGTTTTAAACCTACTGTACCAGTGAATGAAGCTGGTTGTCTAATAGATCCACCAGTATCAGTTCCAATAGTTATTGGAGTTAATTGACCGGCTACTGCAGAGGCTGATCCACCAGAGGAACCACCTGGTACTAAATTTTCATCAATAGGGTTTTGAACATTTCCAAAGAAACTTGTCTCATTAGAAGACCCCATTGCAAATTCATCACAATTTAATTTTCCAAGAAGTATTGCTCCTTCATTCCATATATTTTGTGTGACAGTAGATTCGTAAGTAGGTACAAAATTATTTAAAATCTTACTTCCAGCTGTCGTGCGGATATTTTTGGTACAAAATAAATCTTTAACTGCCATTGGTATACCAGGAAGCTTTAAATCTAAATTTGGTTTTTGATCAAATTTTTTAGCTTTTTCTAATGCTGAAGAATAATCTTCTGTGATGTAAGCATTTAACTCTTTTGATTTTTCAGATCTGTCAATAAATGCTTTTGTAACTTCTTCTGAAGATAGTTTTTTTTCCTTAATATTTTTGACTAATTCAGTAAGTGATTTTTTTGTAATATCCGACATTATTCAATCACCTTTGGAACAACAAAATAATCCTCATTATCTTGAGGTGAATTTTTAATTATTTGTTCACGTATATCTTTACTTTTAACCTCGTCAGATCTCAATTTAAGAGTAGTCTCAGCAACTGATGTTAGAGGCTCAACATTGTCTGTTTTTAATTTGTTAAGTTTTTCAATAAACTTAAAAATAGAGTTCAGGTCTTCAGCTAATTTCTCAGCTTTTTGTTCATCCACGGATATTCTTGCTAACTTTGATATATGCTTTATTGTTTTAAGATCTATACTCATATGCTATTTAAATATGACGCAAACTATCACTTAAGTTTAAAATATACAATATGATCACCTTAGAGGAATTCAAAAAAAATCAGTCTGATAAATGTAGATTAATTGGTTTAGATCTTGGCTCAAAAAGAATAGGAGTTTCTATTTGTGATGAAAAACAATTAATTGCAACACCTTTTAAAACTATTAATAGATCTACTTCTAAAGAGCTTATAGATGAGCTTAAAAGCATAATTGAAGAAAATAATATAAAGGGAATCATTATAGGAAACCCAATCAATATGGACGGATCTAAAGGTAGATCAGCACAATCAGTTGAAGATACATCTAATAATATTGAGAAGAATATCGATATACCTATCTGCTTATGGGATGAAAGATTGTCAACTGTAGGTGCTTTCAACTTATCTAGCCAATTAGATATCAATGTAAGTAAAAGAGAAAAGAAAATTGATGAAAATGCTGCTGCTTTTATATTACAAGGTGCTATTGATTTTCTTAACAATTAATACTTGCTATTATAGAGGTTTATAGCTATAGAGTTGGTTTTAATGGCAATTAAAACTGATAAAGCTGTTAAAATTTCTCAAAAACATCTGTTAGGTATTCAAGATTTATCAATAAATGATGTAAATTTAATTTTGGATGAAGCTCACAAATTTATAAAAGTTAATCAAAGTAAAAATAAAAAGATAGACGCTTTAAGAGGAAAAACACAAATAAATTTATTTTTTGAACCCTCTACAAGAACCCAAAGTTCATTTGAATTAGCAGGTAAAAGATTAGGTGCTGATGTAATGTCTATGAATATAAGCAACTCAGCAATAAAAAAAGGTGAAACTTTAATTGATACTGCGATGACCTTAAACGCAATGCATCCAGATATCATTGTTATAAGACATCAAGACTCTGGTGCATGTAATCTTCTTTCTCAAAAAGTAAATTGTGCTGTTTTAAATGCAGGAGACGGGAGAAGAGAACACCCTACTCAAGCTTTATTAGATGCTTTAACAATTATTAATCGAAAAGAAAAAATTGAGGGACTTAAAATTGCAATTTGTGGTGACATACTTCATTCAAGAGTAGCAAGATCAAATATATATCTTCTGAATATGTTGGGTGCAGAGGTAAACATAATAGCACCTACAAATTTGATGCCAAAAGAAATAGATAAATTTGGTGTGAATACTTTTACTGATATGAAAAAAGGTTTGAAAGATTGTGATATCGTTATGATGTTAAGATTGCAAAATGAAAGAATGACTAGCTCTTATCTTTCATCTAATAGAGAATATTATGAATACTACGGATTAACACCTGACAAATTAGAACATGCAAAACCAGATGCATTAATAATGCATCCAGGACCTATGAATAGAGGTATTGAAATTGATACAATACTGGCAGATGACATTAATAAAAGTGTAATTAAGGAACAAGTTGAACTTGGAGTGGCTGTGAGAATGGCTTGTTTGAAGATGTTTTGTTTATAAATGAAAAAACAATATTTTATAAATGCTAATATAATAGATCCTCATAACTCAATAAATGAAGTTGGTGGTTTAATAATTGGTGAAGATGGTAAAATTGAAGCTATTGGAAAAAAAGTAAATACAAATAATCTTCCTTCAAGAGAAAATCCAATTGATTTGAAAGGTAAATTTATATTCCCAGGCCTAGTTGACATGAGAGTTTTTGTTGGTGAACCAGGTTATGAGTATAAGGAAAATTTCAGAACTTTAAGTGATGCAGCATTAGCTGGTGGTGTTACTTCGGCTGTTACAATGCCAAATACAGACCCAATTATAGATAATGTATCTATAGTTGATTTTTTAAAAAGAAGAGGAAGAGATAAATCTAAAATCAATATTTTTCCTTGTGCTTCACTTACTAAAAATATTGAGGGTACTAACATGACAGAGTTTGGATTATTGCAGAAAAAAGGAATTGTTGCTTTTACAGATGGTATTAAAACAATTCAAAATCCAAGACTAATGTCTAGAATAATGAACTCAGCCAAAGATCTTGGTTGTTTGATCATGCAACATGCTGAAGATTTTGAGCTTGCAAAAAATGGTATGATTAATTCAGGAATTATAGCATCGAAATTAGGTTTATCAGGAATACCAGAAATAGCTGAAAGAATTTTAATAGAAAGAGATCTAACACTATTAGAAAAAGTTAAATGTAGATACCATATATCACAACTTTCTTCACAAAAATCCATTGAAGTAATAAATCAAAGAAAAGAATTAGTAAAATTTACTTCAGGGGTCTCAATAAATAATCTTTCTTTAAATGAAAATGATATTGGAGACTTCAAAACGTTCTTAAAATTATCTCCTCCTCTTAGAAGAGAAGAAGATAGAGTAGCCTTAGTTCAAGGTTTAAAAGATGAATTGATAGATGTTATTGTGTCAGACCACAAACCGGAGGACGAAGAGTCAAAAAGACTAACTTTTTCACAAGCAGCAACAGGAGCCTCTGGTATAGAAACTCTGCTTTCTCTAAGTTTAGAGCTTTACCATAATGGATCTCTTAAATTAGAAACAATAATAAAAGCTCTAACATCGAATCCAGCAAAAATACTTAAAATTGACAAAGGCAATCTTTCAATAGGAAATGATGCTGATTTATGTATTGTTGACTTAGATAAACCATGGATTGTAAAAAAAGAAAAATTAGTTTCAAAGTCTAAAAACACATCTATTGAGGATAAAAAACTTCAAGGTAAAGTTACAAATACATTTGTAAAAGGTAAAGAATTATTTAAGCTATAGAATGAACATTTTTATTATAGGTATAATTTGTTACCTCATGGGTTCAATTCCATTTGGTTTTATTTTAACTAAAATTTTTTTAAAAAAAGATATCAGAAACATTGGTTCAGGAAATATTGGTGCTACTAATGCTCTAAGAACTGGTAATAAATTAATTGGATATGCAACTTTATTTTTTGATATTACAAAAGCTGTAGTTCCAATCATTTATATTAAATTTAATTTTCCAGAACTTCTATATATTGGATCTCTTTCTATTTTTTTAGGTCATGTTTTTCCAGTTTGGCTTAAATTTAAAGGTGGTAAAGGTGTTGCAACTTATGTTGGAATTTTATTCGCCTTAAATATTTACTTTGGTTTAATATTTATAATTTCTTGGTTAATTATATATGTTATTTTTAGATTTTCTTCTCTATCATCTATAATTGCTTCAGCTTCTATTCCTTTATATCTATTAATCTTAGGTCAATTTGATCAAGTAATTTTTTTTACAATTATGTTTATTTTAATATTTTTTACCCACAGAGAAAATATTAAAAGATTGAAAAACAAAGAAGAAACCAAGACAAAAATTTATTAATTTGACTATCAAACTCTTTTGAGTAGTTTGTAGATTATGAATTTAGTCATTGTAGAAAGCCCTGCCAAGGCTAAAACTATTAACAAATATTTGGGTGATAAATATAAAGTTTTAGCAAGTTATGGTCATATAAGAGATCTTCCTTCTAAAAATGGTTCAGTTGATCCAGACCAAGATTTTAAAATGGAATGGGAAGTAGATAGCTTTTCTAAAAAATATCTTAAAGAAATTACAGATGCTGCAAAAGATTCAACTAAAATTATTTTAGCAACAGACCCTGACCGTGAAGGTGAAGCGATAGCATGGCATGTCAAAGAATATCTAAACGATAAAAAACTTTTAAAAGATAAAGAAATCGAAAGAGTTGTTTTCAATGAAATTACCAAAAAAGCTGTGATACATGGTATTGAAAATCCTAGACAAATTGAGCCTTTATTAGTTGATGCTTATATGGCTAGAAGGGCTCTAGATTACTTAGTTGGTTTTAATATCTCACCTATACTTTGGACTAAATTACCAGGTTCAAAGTCAGCAGGAAGAGTTCAATCAGTAGCATTAAAGTTAATCACAGAGAGAGAACATGAAATAGAGTCATTTAAACCAGAGGAATTTTGGACTTTAAGTATTAATTTTGTGGATGAGAAAAATCAAAATATCATATCTAGTATTAGTCAATTAGATAATAATAAAATTGAAAAATTTTCATTTAAAAATAAAGATGAAATAAATAAAGCTATTTCTAGTATTAATAAAAAAAAATTTAATATTACTGATATTTCAAGTAAAATAGTAAATCGTAATCCCACTGGACCATTCACGACATCTACACTTCAGCAAACTGCTTCTAGTAGATTGGGATTTGGTGCGTCCAGAACAATGCAGATTGCTCAGAAACTTTATCAAGGTATAGAAATTGAAGGTGAAACAATAGGTTTGATCACTTATATGAGAACAGATGGAACTAATTTATCTAAAGATGCTGTTTCAGCTTTTAGAGAATATATCAAAAAAAATATCGGTAATGAATATTTACCAGAAAATGCTTTAAATTATTCTGGAAAAAAAGCAAAAAATGCTCAAGAAGCTCATGAGGCTATAAGGCCTACAGACATTATTAGAACTCCTCAAAGTGTTAAAAAATATTTAAGCACAGATCAAAATAAACTTTATGATTTGATTTGGAGTAGAGCTTTATCCTCTCAAATGGAAACTGCCAAGTTTGATAGAAATACTATTACCATTACATCAGAAAATAATGATACGATTTGTAAGGCTAGCGGTTCTGTTCTTAAATTTGATGGTTTTTTAAAAATTTATAAAAATCCTACTAAAGATGACGATGAAAGTATTCTACCAGCTATGTCTAAAGGACCTATAAATATTGAGGCTTTAATTGATGAACAACATTTTACACAACCACCACCAAGATATTCAGAAGCAAGTTTAGTAAAAAAGCTTGAAGAACTTGGTATTGGCAGACCATCTACTTATGCAAGTATTATTTCTACAATTGCAAATAGAGGATATGCAGAAATATTAAACAAAAGATTCTTTCCTACAGATAGAGGGAAGTTAATTTCAGCTTTTTTAGAAAAATTATTTTCTAAATATGTTGATTATAATTTTACTGCTGGTTTAGAAAATCAACTTGATGAAATTACTACTGGTAAAGAAAGTTGGATTAAAGTTTTGGAACTGTTTTGGAAAGATTTTAACAACAATGTCTCTGAAGTAAAAGAGAAAAGAACTAGAGAAGTTTTGGACTTATTAAATGATAGTTTAGGAGATTTAGTTTTTGATAAAGATGAAGAAGGAAATATAGTCAGAAAATGTCAATTATGTAGCTCAGGAACACTCAGTTTAAAGAATAGTTTTAGAGGTGGTGCTTTCATAGGTTGCTCAAATTATCCTGAATGTAAATTTACTAGACCTTTATCTAAGGCAAAAGCTGCAGCTCAAGCACAGCTAGCTGAGCCTAAGTATATCGGTAAACATATAAATGGTAATGATATTTATTTAAAAAATGGAAGATTTGGCCCCTATCTTCAATATGAAAAAATTTTAGATGAAGTGGAGGTCGAAAAAAAAACAAAGAAAAAAAAGAAAACAAAAAAAATAAAAACAGATGTTAATGAACTTTTAAAAAATGTTTCCATACCAAAAGGTCTAGAATTAGAAAATATTGACTTAGAAAAAGCACAATTTTTATGTTCTCTTCCAAAATCTTTAGGAATAAATCCAGAGAACCAAAAAGAAATAACTCTTAATACTGGAAGATTTGGTCCCTATTTAAAATGTGAAAATAAATCTGCAAGAATAGAAAATATTGAAGAAATCTTTTCGATAGGACTTAATAGAGCTATAACATTAATTGCCGAAGCAAAGCCAGGTAGAATGTCATCATCTATAATTAAAGAATTAGGGGAACATCCAGATGACAAAAAACCAGTAAGAGTCATGAAAGGACAGTATGGTCCCTATATTAAATATAAATCTCTCAATGCAACTATACCTGAAGAAAAAGATCCAACAGAACTTACAATGGACGAGGCTTTAATTCTGATTGAAAAAAGAAAAGAGTATGACAAAAACAAAAAAAGAAAAAAAAAATGAAAAAAATAATTTTTTATATATTTTTAACCATGATAATTTATAATCCTAACAGTTTTGCTAATAACAATAATTGTAAAGAATTTAAGAAATTTTCTGTTGAATATTTCAAATGTAAAGGAAATATGATTAAAGATAAAACTATATCTACTGGACAAAATATTATAAAAGACACTAAGGATTACCAAAATAAAGAATGGTCTGAAGAAAAAGAAAAAATGAATAAAGCAAAAGATAAAATTAATAAAGCAAAAGAAAAGGTTTTAAATTAATGAGTGCAGAAGAAAATATTGAAAAATTAAAAATAAAACTTCCAGAAGCAAAAGCTCCTGTCGGAAATTATGTTGCAACTAAAATATCTGGAAAAACTTTATTTATATCAGGTCAAATTTCAATAGATGAAAATGGCCAATTAATTAAGGGAAAAATTGGAAAAGATTTAGATACAGAAGCTGGATATAATGCTGCAAGCAGATGTGCATTAAGTATTATTGCTCAAGTTAAAAAAGCTTGCGATAATGACCTATCAAAAATCAAGTCATGTATTAAATTAACTGGATTTGTAAATTCAACTGATGATTTCGTAGAGCAACCAAAAGTAATTAATGGTGCATCAGATATGATAGCTTCTGTGTTCGGAGACTCTGGAATGCATACAAGAGCGGCTGTAAGTACTAACAGTTTACCATTAGGTGTTTCTGTTGAAGTTGATGCAATATTTGAGTTAAAATAATTTTTATCTACCCACACTATAATATTTAAATCCTTGAGATTTAATTTTCGATGGTAAGTAAATATTTCTCATGTCATAGATAATGAATTTTTTTCCTTTATTTATATTCTTAAAATTAATAGATTTAAAATCATTCCATTCTGTATGAATAATCACAAGATCTGAATTATCTAAAGATTTTTTGATTGAGTTTACATAAGAAACATTTTTAAATTTTTTAAATTCTTTCTTATATCCTGTGGGGTCAAAGTATTTGATATATGCTCCCTTTTTAGACAATGCAGGTATCATGGTCAGACTTGACGAATCTCTCATATCATCAGTGTTTGCCTTAAAAGTAACTCCAAGGAATGTTATTTTCTTGTTCTTAATTTTATTATTAAGAATTTTATAAACTCTATTTAATAAAATATTTGACCTATTTTCATTTGATTTAACAACAGATTTTATGACTGATAAGTTTGTATTAAATTTATCTGCAGTAGAGATTATTGCTTTCGTATCTTTTGGGAAGCAAGATCCACCATAAGCTGGTCCAGCTCTCAAAAAACGACTACCTATTCTTTTATCAAGACCCATTCCGATGGATATATCTTCAACATTTATACCAGTTTTTTCACATAAATTTGCGACTTCATTTATAAATGTAATTTTGGTAGCTAAAAAAGCATTTGAAGCATATTTTATCAATTCGGCAGCTCGTCTTGAAGTATTAATATATTGAGCACCTTTAGAGATTAAAGGTGAATATAAATTTTTTAAAATTTTATTCGACTTTTTATCATTAGTACCAATCACAATTCTATCAGGAAAAGTAAAATCTCTTATAGCCTCACCTTCTCTTAAAAATTCAGGATTTGATACAACTGAGAATTTATTTTTACTATTCTTTTTTGATAGTATTTTTTCAATTTCATCACCCGTAGTTACAGGCACAGTTGATTTAGTAATAATAATTTTAAACTTATTAATTGATAAACTTAGTTCTTTTGCAACATTAAAAACTTGGCTTAAGTCAGCAGAACTTCCTTTTTTCTTAGTAGGTGTACCTACACAAATAAAGATTATATCGCTATTTTTAACAGATGATTTTAAATCTGAAGAAAAGGTTAATCTTTTATTTTTGTAATTTTTAATAACTAATTCTGATAAACCAGGTTCATAAATGGGAATTTTGCCATTTTTTAACTGATCAATTTTATTCTTATCTTTGTCTACACAAACAACATCGTTCCCTAAATCAGAAAAACAAACTCCACTAACCAAACCGACATAGCCTGTACCTATCATGCATAACTTCATAATTTAGAGATCTCCAAAGTTGATTTTATATATCCATGCATGCTTCCACAATCTAAATACTTACCTGAAAAGTTATGAGCAACAAATCTATTTTTTTCTTTAATCAATGATTGTATGGCATCGGTTATATGAATCTCACCGCCTTTACCAGGTTTTTGTTTGATTAACTTTGAAAAAATATTTTTTGGTAAAATATATCTACCAATAACAGCCTTATTGGATGGGGCTGTTTTAATAGATGGTTTTTCAATAACATCTTTTATAAAATAATTTCTTTTATCCAACTTTTTACCTAGCTTATAAATACCCCATCTAGAAACTGTTTTTTTATTAACATTCATACTTGCCATAACAGATGAATTAAATCTTTTATGTACTTTAATCATAGATTTTGAACAATTTTGTTTTATTATAAGATCATCTGGTAAAAGCATCAAAAAAAATTTATTTTTGATAAACTTTTTGGTTTTTAATACAGCATCGCCTGTACCAAGGGGTTTATTTTGATATACAAACTTAATCATCTTTTTATATTTCAAAATTTTTTTATATTCTTTAACAATTCTTGGATCTTTTTTTTTTTTAATTATCTTTTTATAAAAACTATCATTAAAAAAATAGTTCTTAATCATAATTTTTTTTTGAGAAATAATAAAAATTACATCTTTAATTCCTGCTTCAATACATTCGTCTAAAATATATTCAATACCAGGTTTGCCATTAATAGGTAAAAGTTCTTTAGCAAAAACACTTGTTAAAGGCAATAATCTTGTACCTAAACCTGCTAATGGAATAATTGCTTGTTTAATCATTTAAATGTTTTACTTATTAAATTGTTTAATACAAATGAAAATTTTATTAAGTAATAATGATTTAAATGAGGCATTATATGATGTTTCAAACTTAGGTTTTGTACCAACGATGGGTAGCCTACACAAAGGGCATATTTCATTAATTAAGAAATCTCTAAAAGAGTGTAAAAAAACTATTGTCAGTATATTTATAAATCCTACTCAATTTAATAACAAAATTGATTTTAAAAAATATCCAAGAAATAACAAAAAGGATATGTCAATTTTAAAAAAATTAAAAATAGATTTTTTGTATATGCCAAAAGTTGAAGATATCTATTATCCTAAAAGAAAAGCTTCAATCAAATTAAAAAAAAAAGACAAGATACTTTGCGCTAAATTCAGAAAAGGTCATTTTGAGGGGGTTATTGACGTTATGGAACGACTAACTAAAAAAATTAAACCACAAAAAATTTATATGGGTGAAAAGGATTATCAACAACTTTATTTAATAAAAAAATATGTCCAAAAAAAATATAATGCTAAAATTATTTCATGTAAAACTGTCAGAGATAATAATAAACTTGCATTTTCATCACGAAATATACTTTTAAGTAAATATGAATTAACTCAAGCAAGAAAGATATCTAAGGAAATCTTTTTACTTAAAAAAAAACTTTCTAAAAGTAAAAATATTAAAAAACTTATCATTAATAAAAGAAAAGAACTAATAGACTCTTTTAATATAAAATTTGACTACATAGAGTTAAGAGATAAGTTTAGTTTAAAAGTTTCAAATAAAGTTAAAAATTCAAAATTATTTATTGCTTATTTCATTAAAAAAATAAGATTAATTGATAATTTCTAGTTTATAAAAAATAAGCACCCACACCTAAAAAGGATACAAAACCGATTACATCTGTAATTGTAGTAACAAAAACACTTGAAGCTATTGCAGGATCAATGTTCATTTTTTTTAATGTAACAGGAACTAAAATTCCAAATAACCCTGCAACAATCATAGTTAATATCATTGAAATCGATATGATTAGTGAAAGCTGAATATCTTGGAACCATAATTGTACAATTATAGAACTGATAATTGCAAAAATTATTCCATTTAAAATACCTATATTAAATTCTTTAAAAATATTTTGATTAAAATTATTTTTTGTTAAATCATTTGTGGCTAATGTTCTTACTGTAACTGCCAATGTCTGCATTCCTGCATTACCCCCCATTGAAGCAACAATAGGCATTAAAAATGCTAGAACAACCATTTGTTCAATTGTTGCACCAAATAAACTTATACAATATGTTGCTAGAAAGGCTGTAAATAAATTTAAAAGCAGCCAATTAAATCTTCTTTTAGTTTTTTTTATCACACCATCAGTTATCTCTTCATCACCTACCCCAGCTAACCTTAATGCATCTTCTTCTGCCTCTTCTTTTAATACAGTTAAAACATCATCTGAAGTAATCATACCTACTAATTTGTTTGTTTTGTCAACAACACAGGCTGAATTAAGATTATAATTCTCAAATAAATTACCAACCTCTTCCCTATCCATATCAACAGGAATTAAAAAAGTACTATCATCCATAATTGATGACATTTTAGTTTCTCTGGCAGTTCTTAAAACTTTTGAGGATGGAACAGTACCTATTGGCTTAAAATTTTCATCTACGATATAGATTTCTAAAAATTGTTCTGGTAAATCTTTATTCTCTCTTAAATAATCTATGGTTTGACCAACAGACCAATTACTAGGTATTGCTGTAAATTCTCTTTGCATTATTCTTGCAGCACTATCTTCAGGATAACTTAAGCCTTCTAATAAAGCGAAACGGTCTTTTGGAGGTAAGGAGCTTAATATTGAGTTTTTATCTTTTTCTTCAACATTTTCTAAGATTGAAATAGCATCATCAGACTCTAAATTTTTTAATATTCTTACGATAGCATCTGATGAAAGATATTTAATAATTTCTGATTGAACAGACTCATTTAACTCAATAAAAACTTCTGGATCTATTTTAAAATTATTTAATTTGATTAATTTTTCTCTATCATTGTCTCCTAAATGTTCAATTATATCAGCAGCGTCTGCAGGATGCATTTCTTTAAAAGAATTAGTAATAAATAAAGCATCATTACTAGCAATCTTGTCGGTGACTACCTTGATATACTCTTTATTAAATTCAAAATTGACTTTTTTATCTTTGATTTTTTTAATTAAAGTCATAAATTTACCTATTATTCAGTCGGAACTTTTAATACATAATATGAAGAATACAATTTTTTAATGAATATAGAGATCAAAAAGTCAACAAAACCAGTAAAATACAATGATGCTTTAACCCAACTTGAAGCTAGATCAAAATTAGTTAGTCAAAATGAGGAAAAAGAACTTATATGGATATTAGAGCACGAACCCATTTATACAGCAGGTACAAGTTATTCAGAAAATGATATTATTGATAAAACAATTAATATTTGTGAAACAAATCGTGGAGGTAAAATTACATTTCATGGGCCAGGACAATTAATGTTTTATTTTGTTATTGATTTAAGAAATAAAAATAAAGATATAAGAAAATTTATTTCAGCAATTGAAAATTCTATAATTGAATCTTTAAAGGAGTTTAAAATAGAATGTCAAGCTGATAGGGAAAATATAGGTATTTGGTTTAATAATAATGGTAAATTAGAAAAGATTGCTGCAATAGGAGTAAGAGTAAGTAAATGGATTGCCTATCATGGTTTTTGTTTAAATATAAAGAATGATCTTGAGCCATTTAAAAAAATAGTGCCTTGTGGAATTTCAGATAAAAAGGTCACTAATTTAACAAAAATTTCAAAAATAAAATTTAATAAGATAGATGAAATCTTAATAAATAAATTTATTTTAAATCTAAAAGATTTAATCGTTTAGCTTTTAATAATTTTTTAAAATAATCAGGCAATAAAGCAGTATATGTATGTTTAATATCATTAATCATAAATTTGATTTGATATGAGTGAAGCATTAAATTTTTATTAACACCTTTATTATAATTTGAAGATTTATATTTAACATCACCAAAAATTGGCTGACCAATAGCATGTAACTGTTTTCTAAGCTGATGTTTTCGTCCAGTAATAGGTTTTAATTCAACTAAACTTGCTTCAGAATTTTTATCTATAACTTTAAAAAATGTTTTTGCTTTTTCTATTATCCTTTTTTTTCCATCATATCTTATTAATTCATTATTCCACTCACCTTTATTTTTATGAATTTCACCATGACAAATAGCTAGGTATATTTTGTGAACTTTTCGTAATCTAA
>QCNX01000022.1 GCA_003210015.1 Pelagibacteraceae bacterium AG-426-P20
TCATTGTATTGGAAATTCAATGGAATTGATCCAAATGGGCAAGCAAGATGTTGTATTTGCTGGCGGTAGTGAAGAAATTCACTGGGCTATGACTGCTATGTTCGATGCTATGACTGCTTTATCATCAAAATATAATGATTCACCCGAAACAGCATCAAGAGCTTACGATAAAACAAGAGATGGATTTGTAATTGCAGGTGGAGGTGGAGTTTTGGTTCTTGAAGAATACGAACATGCTAAAGCTAGAGGTGCTAAAATATATGCAGAATTAACTGGTTATGGGGCAACTTCAGATGGATATGATATGGTAGCGCCATCCGGTGAAGGAGCAGTTAGATGTATGAAAATGGCAATGGCAACAGCTAAAAATAAAATTGATTATATCAATACTCACGGAACTTCTACTCCAGTTGGTGATATTACAGAACTAAATGCAGTTAAAAATACTTTTGGAGATAATATTCCAAAAATTAGTTCAACAAAATCTTTATCCGGTCATCCTTTAGGAGCTGCATCAGTTCATGAGGCAATATATTGTTTAATTATGATGAAAAATAATTTTATTGCTGGCTCAGCTAACATTAAAGAAATGGATGAGGAAGCTAAAAAATTCCCAATAGTTGCTAAAACGGAAAACGGAGTAACATTAAATACCGTAATGTCTAATAGTTTTGGTTTTGGCGGAACCAATGCTGCATTAATTTTTGAAAAGGTTTAATTTATGAGTTTAATGAAAGGTAAAAAGGGATTAATCATGGGTGTAGCCAATGAAAGATCTATAGCTTGGGGTATTTCACAAAAACTTGCTGAAGCTGGTGCTGAACTAGCATTTACATATTTAGGTGATGCCTTAAAAAAAAGAGTTGTTCCTTTAGCAGAAAAATTAAATTCTAAAGTTACATTTAGTTGCGATGTTGAAAAAAAAGAGGACGTAATAAAATTATTTGAAGATGTAAAATCTCAATGGGGAGAGATTGATTTTGTAGTTCATGCAATTGCATTTTCAGATAAATCAGAATTATCTGGTGAGTATCTAGATACAACTAGAGAAAACTTTTTAAAAAGTATGCTTATATCATGCTTTTCATTTACCGAAGTTGCAAAAGAGGCTTCTAAAATAATGAAAAAAGGTGGAAGTCTAATCACGTTAAGTTACGAAGCGAACAAAGCTATTCCAAATTATAATGTAATGGGTGTTTGTAAGGCTGCGCTTGAATCCAGCGTTAAGTATTTAGCAAGAGATTTGGGAGCAAAAGGTATGAGAGTAAATGCGATAAGTGCAGGGCCTATTAAAACATTAGCTGCATCAGCTATTGGAGATGCAAAATTCCTATACAAATGGAATGAAGACCATTCATTGTTAAAAAGAAATGTAGATATTCATGATGTAGGAAATTCAGCATTATATCTACTAAGCGACCTTGCAAATGGTGTTACGGGTGAAATTCACTACGTAGACGCTGGATATAACAAGGTTGGAATGCCAGATCCTAAGAATATTAGTTAGATAAAACAAATATTTACACCCCCAAGTTTTAAAACTATTTGCAATTGATTAAATTTAGAATTTATAAAATCTACGAGCGAAAAATAATTATACAAATTAATCCACAACAAAGTTAGGTCATTGTAAATTATTTTTTTTTCCTTATATAAAATAAAAAAAAGAGAGAGCTGCAAAAGAAAGGAATGACAAAGTTGGGTCATAAATTCCAACCAAACATAAAAGGAAAAATATGTTTAATTATAATACGGTCTCTTTTGAAGACTCTAAAAAGAAACTCCATACATATAAATTGCTTGAGATTATCAACTCTATTTATAGACAGAGACAAATGGCAATTTTTAATCAAGACTGGAACTTAGTTGATAAGCTAAATTTTCATGGTCAAATTCTCGCTGAGATGATGCTACAAGAGGATTACAGAAAATCCTTGCATTGGCAAGAAAGAAGAAACTCACAATTGACCAGAACATCAGAATGTGAATTTTGTAGTAGACCAGCAGAAGTAGTGCATCATAATAAATATTTTGGTGTACTATTTATGGAAAGGCTAGGAATTGATCTTAAAAGTCTTTGTCATAACTGCCACCAAACTCAACATGAATGTATAAACGTAATTTCTGGAAAAGAAATTAAACAAACTGAAAGTTTAAAAAAGGTTAACTAATCCTTTCGGTTACCTTCTTGGCCCTTTCGAGGGCCAAGTAAATCATTATGAAACAGTTAGAAGAAAAAGTTATTAATATAGATGAGATGATTATGAGACAGTTTGAATATAAAGTATTTGATGTAGATGAGCTTAAAATTTCTGAAGATAAGTTCATTGATAAAATGGCTATTGACGGATGGGAACTATTTTTCATAAACAATGAACCTGTTGATCAAGAACCAAAAATACTAGTTAAGCTATATTTCAGAAGAAAAATAAATTACTTCCTAGATTTCTTTAGATTTATTTGGGAGTGGATAAATAGGGGCAAATAAGCCCCTATTTCGAATTCAAATTACTCAGCAGCTTGTTTCATAGATAGTTTAACTTTACCTCTATCGAAACCAATCACTTTAACTTTTACTTCGTCGCCTTCTTTGACAACATCAGTTACTTTAGCAACTCTTTTATCTGCTAGTTCTGAAATATGAACTAGTCCATCTTGTTTTCCTAAAAAATTTACAAATGCACCAAATTCCATAATCTTCATGACTTTACCTGAATAAATTTTATTCAATTCAGCTTTTGCAGTGATGTCTTTAATCATTTGCAGAGCAATGTTTCTAGACTCTTCGTCAGGAGCAGCAACTGTTACTACACCTTCATCATTAACATCAACTTTAGCACCTGATTTTTCAACTATCTCTCTGATTGTTGCTCCACCTTTTCCAATTACAGCAGCTATATCTTTTTTATCAACAGTTACTTGTTCCATTTTTGGAGTGTGTTTTCCAACATCGTCTCTTGAAGCTGATAAAGCTTTATTCATTTCACCTAAGATATGAATTCTTCCATCTTTTGCTTGTTTTAAAGCCTGCTCCATAATTTCAAATGTAATACCAGTAATTTTGATATCCATTTGAAGTGAGGTAATTCCATTTTTAGTTCCAGCAACTTTAAAGTCCATATCTCCTAAGTGATCTTCATCACCTAGAATATCTGATAGGACACTAAAATCATCACCTTCTTTGATTAATCCCATTGCAATACCTGCAACTGGCTCTTTGATAGGAACACCAGCATCCATTAATGCAAGAGATGCTCCACAAACAGTAGCCATTGAAGAAGAGCCATTAGATTCTGTAATCTCAGATACTATTCTAAAAGTGTATGGAAATGCCTCTTTTGAAGGTAGTGAAGAGTTAATTGCTCTCCATGCTAATTTACCATGACCGATTTCACGTCTTCCAGTTCCAATTCTTCCAGTTTCACCAACTGAAAAAGGAGGAAAGTTATAGTGAAGCATAAATCGTTCTCTTTGAAGACCGTCTAAACTTTCAATTCTTTGCTCATCATCAGATGTTCCTAAAGTGGTTACAACAATTGCTTGCGTTTCACCTCTAGTAAACAAAGCAGAACCGTGAGTTCTTGGTAATACACCAACCTCACATGATATAGGTCTTACATCAGATAATCCTCTACCATCAATTCTGTTTTTGTTTTTAAGAATATCAGTTCTAACAATTTTCTTTTCGAGATTTTTAAGTTGAGAATTAACATCTAGATCAGAATAATTTTCATTTTCTTCAAAAAGCTTTTTAGCTTTATCAGTAATTTCTGAAATTTGGTTTGATCTATCTTGCTTATCTCTTGTTGCAAAAGCTTTTGTTAAATCTGCAGTAAAAGTTTCTTCAAGTTTTTGTTTAACTTCAGATAAATCTTTTTTATCAACAGTCCATTCAGGTTTTCTACATTCTTTTGCAAGTTCTTCGATCATTTCGATTACTGGCACAAATCCTTCGTGACCAAATTTAACTGCAGCTAACATTACTTCTTCAGATAAACCTTTGGTTTCAGACTCAACCATAAGTACTGCATCTTTAGTACCTGCTACAACTAAATCTAAACTTGAGTTTTCTAATTCAGCTTTTGATGGGTTAAGGATGTACTTACCATCAACATAACCTACTCTAGATGCTCCTACAGGGCCCATAAATGGCATTCCTGAAATAGCTAACGCTGCTGAAGAAGCAATAATTGCTAAAATGTCTGGTTGATTTTCTTTATCATATGAAATTACTGTAGGTAACAACTGTACTTCATTTTTAAATTCATCAGGAAACAAAGGTCTGATTGGTCTATCAATTAATCTAGAGATTAATGTCTCGCTCTCGGTAGGTCTTGCCTCTCTTTTAAAATATCCACCGGGAATTTTTCCACCTGCATAATATTTTTCTTGGTAGTTTACTGATAATGGAAAATAATCCATATCTGGATTTACTTTCTTTGCACCTACCACTGTTGCCAAAATAACCGTTTCACCACATGAAGCAATGATTGCTCCGTCTGCCTGTCTTGCTACTTTACCTGTTTCTAAACTTATTTTTTTTCCTGCTACTTCAATTTCCTTCTTGTATACTTTAAACATTTCATTTCCATTTCGTTTCGTTCGTTTCGTTCCATTCCAACTATCTTAATCTCTATTTTCTTATATCCAATTTCGACAGTACATTTTTGTAAGAGTCCATTTTGTTTTTTTTAAGGTACTCTAACAATTTTTTTCTTCTATTAACTGCTCTCAGCAACCCAACAGATGAATGTTTATCTTTTTTGAATTGTTTAATATGTTTAGAGAGAGTTTCAATTTTTTCTGTAAGCAACGCAATCTGTACCTCGGAAGATCCAGTATCTTTATCATGTATTGCTAATTCTTTTACTTTACTGCTCATATTTTATTTTCCTTATTTGTTTGTTTTATTAAGTTTTCTATTTTTTCCGCATACTCAAAAGACTCATCTTTTCTAAAGAGTAATTTTGGTAAAAATTTCATTAATACTTTTTGTGATAAAACCTTCCTAATTAAAAAAGAATATTCTTTAAGTTTTAAGATTACCTCATCTTCATCTTTGCCTCCAAGTGGCATCACATATGCTTTTGCAATTTTTAAATCTTGGCTCATTTTTACCTCAGTTACGGTAATCATATTGGTTTCTAAATTTGGAACCTTTGCTTCATTTCTAATAAATATCATGCTTAAGGACTGCTTTATCATTTCGCCGACTCTAAGTTGTCTCTGAGAAATAGGTTTTCCAATTCTATCAGCCATTATATTTTTCTTTCTTTTGATACTTGATTAAATGCTTCTATAGTATCGTTTTTTTGAATATCCATATAATCTTTTATCGTAATTCCACATTCCTGACCATTATTTACCTGCTTCACCTGATTTTTTTCCCTAAAAATAGTCCCAACTTTACCAGTGTAAATTACTTTACCATCTCTAATTAGCCTAACATCTGAAGTACTTGTAATTTCACCATCAATAATTTTACATCCAGCAACTTTTCCCGCTCCAGAAACTTTAAAAATTTCTAAAATCTGTGCTGTTCCAATTATTGATTCCTCAACATCTGGTGTAAGTAGTCCTGACATTTTTTGTTTTATATAATCTAAAACTTCATAAATGATGTTATATGAAGAGATCTTAATTTTTTCATTTTCAGCAAGTTTTTTTGCTTCCTTACTAGGCTTAACATTAAAAGCAATCAATGCTGCGTTTGATGCCTTAGCTAGTGTTACATCAGTTTCTGTAACCATCCCAATATCTGCTAAAATAATTTTTGGTTTTACTTCATCATGTTTGATTTGACTTATGGCATTTTTAATTGCTTCCGATGATCCATGTACATCGGATTTAATTATTAAATTTAATTCTTTAGCTGATTTATCAGAAAATGCGGACTCTTGTGTTGCAAAAGATAATGGGTTTTTTCCTTCCTTAGCCTCTTCTGATCTATTTTCACTTAATGATTTTGCCTCTTTTTCACTATCTAAAACAATAAAATCATCTCCCGCTTTTGCTGCCCCATTAATACCCAAAATTTCTACAGGTGTTGAGGGAGAAGCTTCACTAATATTTATTCCTTTGTCATTAATAATAGCCCTTACTTTTCCCCATTGTAATCCACTTACAAAAAAATCTCCTTTTTTCAAAGTTCCTGTTGTCACTATAATGGTTGCAACTGGACCTCTACCTACGTCAATTTTTGACTCTAAAACAACACCAGTTGCTTTTGAATCAAAATCGGTTTTTAAATCTAAAATTTCTGCTTGAAGAATTATAGCTTCAATTAATTTATCTAAATTTAGTTTTGTTTTAGCTGATATTTCAACCATCAAAGTATCTCCTGATAAATCTTCAGCTATTAATTCATGTTCTAATAGTTGATTTTTAATTTTTTGTGGATCCGCTTCTGGTAAATCACATTTATTAATTGCAACTACAATTGGAACTTTTGCTGCTTTAGCATGCTTTATTGACTCCACCGTCTGAGGTTTTACACCATCATCTGCTGCTACAACTAAAACCACTAAATCAGTCAACTTAGAGCCTCTTGCTCTCATCTCTGTAAATGCAGCGTGGCCAGGTGTATCAATAAATGTTAATTTATTCGATTGGTTTTCAATTTGATAAGCACCAATGTGTTGCGTAATACCACCAAATTCTCCTGATACAACGTTTGCACTTCTTAGGACATCCAATACTGATGTTTTTCCATGATCAACGTGTCCCATTACTGTGACTATTGGTGGCCTATTTTTTAAATTTTCTACTCTTGTTGCTTTTATTTTTTGAATTATTTCTTCTGCTTTTTCTTCACGAATAGGATTGTGCCCAAATTCTTTAACTAAAAACTCTGCTGTATCTGCTGCTAAAGTTTGATTTATTGTAACTGATACACCCATTCCAAAAAGATATTTTATTACATTGCTTGATTGTTCTGCCATTCTATTTGCAAGTTCTCGTACAGTTATTGCTTCTGGAATATTAATATCTCTTTTAATAGGTTTTAATTTTTCTCTATCTTCATCTTTATTTAAATTCTTTTGTTCTTTCTCTCTGGCTCTTTTAACTGATGCTAAACTTCTTTCTCTTGCCTCAATTTCATCACTTAAAGCTCTGGAAACTGTTAATTTAGTATCTCTTTTTTTTGTTCCTAACTTAAGTTTTCTACCTTCATTATCACCTTTAAGTCTTTTTGTAGCTCTTTGTTCAGCAAGTTTTCTTCTTTCAAAATCTTTTGTAATTGATGGTGTTTTTTCTCTGTTTAAAGGTTTTAATGAAGGTCCACGATTAAATGATGATGCTATTTTTGATCTTGATCCAGTTCCTGAGGGTTTAAAAGATCCTGTCTTTTTGCTAAAGTTATTTTTTGATTTTTCAATTACTACTGAATTTTTTCCTTGAGTTTTTGCTATCTCAATATTTCTAATTGATTTTTTTGCGGTTGCTGAAATAGTTAATTTTGTTTTTTTGTTTTCCATAACTCATCACTCAATCTTTGTATACAATATTTCTTGCAGACATAATTAGCTCGTCAGATTCTTCTTTTGATAAAGCAAAATCTTCTAAATAACCTTGAATTTTTACTCTTTCACCTTTAACAACGTCATATCCGCCTGTGAGCTCATCTGATGCTAAATCAGCAAAATCTTCAAGTTTTAAAATTTTTTGTTCGCCTAAGGTCACCAGCATCCCTGGCGTTAATCCTTTTAAATTAATTAAATCTTCTTCAAGACCAAGATCCTTAATTCTTTGAGAAATATCTTCTTGGTCTTTTTCATAAAATTCTTTTGCTCTTTCTATTAATGCTTTAGCTGTATCTTCTTCAATACCTTCTATTTTTGTTAGATCTTCTGCAGAACTATCTTTAATATCGTCTATAGTTGAAAATCCTTCAGCAACTAATAATTGTCCTAATGTTTCATCAAGCTCAAGGTTCTTGACAAAATTTTCGGTTTTTTCTTTAAATTCTTGTTGTCTTCTTTCAGAGTCTTCTTGATCAGTCATAATATTAATTTCATAATTTAAAAGTTTTGTTGCCAAACGAACATTTTGACCTCTTCTACCTATCGCCTTACTCAAATTTTCTTCTGTTAAAATAACATCCAGTTTTTTTCTTTCTAGATCTACATTAACTCTTTGCACCTCTGCTGGTGATAAAGCATTAGATACTAAAATAGCTGGATCTTCTGACCAATTAACAATATCAATTTTTTCTCCTTGAAGCTCATTAACAACAGCCTGCACTCTTGATCCTCTCATGCCTACACATGCTCCAACCGGATCTAAAGATGTATCAACAGCTTTAACACAAATTTTAGCTCTACTTCCTGGATCTCTTGAAGAAGATTTAATTTCAATAAGACCGTCATAAATTTCGGGTACTTCTTGAACAAATAATTTTTCCATAAACTTTGGATGAGCCCTTGATAGAAAAATTTGCTGACCTCTAGTTTCTTTTCTTACATCATGACAATAAGCTTTAATTCTATCACCAGCTTTAATATTTTCCCTTGGTATCATTTCATTTTTTTGAATAATTGCCTCAGTTCTCCCAAGATCAACAATTACATTCCCAAATTCTAATCTTTTTACAATACCACTTAAAATTGAGTCTTTTTTATCAATAAAATCATTATACTGTCTTTCTCTTTCTGCTTCTCGCACATTTGAACTTATTACTTGCTTTGCTGTTTGAGCAGCAATTCTTCCAAAATCAAATGATGGCAAAGGTTGCAATATTTCATCACCAATCTTTTTATCTTTGTTAATCTCATTAAGCAATATGGCATCCTCTAACCTAATTTCTATGTTAATATTTTCTGGATTTTCCGAAATTATTAATTTTCTAAAAAGTTCTATGTCACCACTTTCTCGATTAATCAAAACCTTAATTTCATTATCTTGACCAAACTTCGATTTTGCTGCTTTTGCAATTCCAGTTTCCATGGAACTAATGATTAATTCCTTATCAATCGATTTTTCTAAAGCTACTGCTTCTGCGATTCTTATTAATTCTAATTTATCAGCTCTTTTATTTAACATAATTATTATTTGCTCCAAAAAAAAATGGGCTTAAGCCCATTTTGTAAATTCAATAATGTAAGAGGAATATATTAAAGTTTTTTTTTAATTCAATCAAAAACTATTTTGTAAAAACACTAGTTTTATCAGTCTTTTCCCAAGAAAATGCACCTTGGCTTTCAGGTGTTCTACCAAAATGGCCGTATGCAGCTGTCTTCTCGTAAATTGGTCGATTAAGATTTAACATTTCTCTAATTCCTCTAGGACTTAAATCAAAATTTTCTTTGATTTTCTCTTCAACAAATTTATTTTTTTCTAAATCGTTATCAAATAGATCTACATAAATTGAAAGTGGTTTTGAAACACCAATCGCATAAGCAAGTTGAATTAAGCATTTATCTGCAATTTTTGATGCAACTACATTCTTTGCTATATATCTAGATGCATAAGCAGCTGATCTATCAACTTTTGTAGGATCTTTTCCAGAAAATGCGCCACCACCATGTGGTGCTGCTCCACCATAAGTATCAACTATAATTTTTCTACCAGTTAACCCACAATCTCCATCAGGTCCACCTATAACAAAATTTCCTGTTGGATTGACATAAAGTTCATCTTCATTAAATCCCTCAAGAAAATTTTTAGGAATAGAATTTAGTAAATACGGTCTAAGAAGATCTCTTACTTTAGCTTGATCTACATCAGGCGAATGTTGAGAAGAAATAACCACAGATTTTACTTTTTTTGGTTTTCCATTTACATACTCAAAGGTTACCTGGCTTTTAGAATCTGGCTCAATATCTTTTAATTTTCCCGACTTACGATCTTCAGCCATTAATCTTAAAATTTTATGTGAATAATGAATTGGAGCTGGCATTAATTCCTCTGTTTCATTGCAAGCATAACCAAACATAATTCCTTGATCTCCAGCACCCTCATCTTTATTTCCTAAAGAATCTACACCCATTGCTATATCAGCTGATTGAGAGTGTAAGTGACTTTCTATTTTAGTTGCTTCTTTCCAAGTAAAACCCTCTTGATCATATCCTATATCTTTAATGCAATCCCTAACCTTTTGGATTAAATCATCTTTTCTAATTTCAGGACCTCTCACCTCTCCAGCAATCACAACTTTATTTGTGGTCGTTAAAGTTTCACAAGCAACTCTAGAAAAAGGATCGTTAGAAAGATAACTATCAACAACCATATCTGAAATTCTATCTGAAACTTTATCAGGATGTCCCTCTGAAACTGACTCGCTTGTGAAAAGATAATTTTTTAAATTACTCATTATGAAATTCTATTAAATGAAAATATCAAAAAAATATACAACAAAATTATTATGAAAAACATCTTATTTCCATGTTGTGAGAACAATGTTGTATTAAAAACTCTTTTTTCAGAAAAATCTATATAACCTGATTTTCCCAACGGTAATTTTTTTTCAACTAGTCCTGTTGGATTAATTATTGCAGTAACTCCATTATTTGCAGATCTAATTATATATTTTCCACTTTCTATTGCTCTAAAAATACTATGTGCAAAATGTTGATGTGGTCCAATAGAATTACCAAACCAGCCATCTTCTGAAATATTAAAAATGTAATCAAAGTTATGGTTGTCAAAAATTTTACCTGAGTAAATTATTTCATAACAAATAAGAGGTAAAACTTTTAAATTGAAATCATTATCATTAATTTTAATAATTTCCCTATTTTTTCCAGCACTAAAAGATTGATAATTGTTAGTTAAAGACTTTAGACCAATTCTGCCTAAAAAATTTTCAAATGGTAAAAATTCACCAAAAGGCACAAGATTAACTTTTTTATATGAATCTATTAAATTAAGCTTATGATTATAAATTGAAAGTGAATTATAATATTCATCTCTGTTATCATTTTCATTTATATTTATTCCCAAAAACAATAAATGATTTTTATTAAATTTTTCATCAAACAAAAATTTAAATTCGTGTAAATCTGATTGATGAACATTTGGAATAATTCCTTCGGGCCACAAAAAGATTGTTTTAGTGCCTAAATCAGGTTTGCTAATTGTAATCAATTCTTTGATTACTTTTAAAGCATCTGTATTCTCATAAAATCTATCAATATCAATTTTTGATCCTAAAACTCTGATTACATAATCGTTTTTAACTAAATTTAGCGACTGAAACGATTTAATCTTAAATGAACCTGTTATGTAAAAAATAATCGGTATTATTAACAAAAAAATACTTACAAAAATATCTTTTCTATTTTTACTTAAAATATAAATTGATGGAGCAGTAAAAAGTGAGATACATAAAATATTGAATGAGTAAGTGCCTATGAAAGATAAAATTTGTAGTACCTCAAGATTATTAGAAAAACTATAAGCAATTAAATTCCATGGAAATCCTGTCAAAATATTGCCTCTTATAAACTCAATAAAACCAAATAAAACTGAGAACAAAAATAAATTACTAATTAACTTTTTATTCTTAATCAGAAAAAAACAATAAGTAACAACTCCATAAAAAATTGCTAAAAAGGCAGGAATTAATATTAATGCAAAAGGAATTAAAAACTTAAAATTTTCATCGAATGTTAACGAAAAACTAATCCAATATAAATTGGATAAAAAATATCCAAAACCAAAAAACCAGCCATATAAAAATTTATTATTTGAATTGATTAATTCCTTTTTCTTAAAAAGATAAACAAAAAATAAACTAAAGGTAATAAAATTGATAATAAAAAAATTATAAGGTGGCAAACTTAAAGATGATAATGCACCCAACAAAATTAAAAACAGGAACTCAAGATAATTTTTTTTTTTCAATTTAATTAATCTTTTTAATTACTGACTGATAAATTTTTTCTTCCTCTTTCAACATTTTTCTATATTCTTTTATATTAATGTGGTCAAAACCTAAGAGATGTAGAAACCCATGAATAAAAGATTTAATTAGTTTTTCTTTGAATAAGCTGATTTTCTGATTTTTAGGTTTAGCCATAAAATTATAGCTTATTATTATATCTCCTAAATACGAATTATTTTTTAACTTATCTTTTTTTTGAAAAGGAAATGACAAAATGTCAGTTGCCTTATCTTTATTTCTAAACTGTTTGTTTAATTTTCTAATATTTTTATTATTTGATAACATTAAAGAAAAAAAAATTTTTTTATTTGTGAATAAATATTTTTTTGGAAATGACTTGCAGATAGACTGAAAAAAGATTTGTTTCCTTTTTATCTTTTTGGACCAATTTTTATCTTCTGATATTACATCAACACTAATCATTATGATTGCTATAAGCCTTAACAATCTTAGAGACTAATGGATGTCTAACAACATCTGAATGATCAAAATCAATAATAGAAATTTCACTTAAATGGGATAAAAGTTTTTTTGATTTATCTAAACCGGACATACTTTTATTTGGAAGGTCAATTTGTGACGGATCACCATTAACTATAATTTTAGAGTTTTCTCCAATTCTAGTAAGAAACATTTTTATCTGGGTATCAGTAGCATTTTGAGCTTCATCTAGAATAGCAAATGAGTTTTTTAATGTTCTTCCTCTCATAAATGCAAGTGGTGCAATTTCGATATCTCCAATCTCAATCATTCTTTGAATCTTTTCAAAATGAAAAAGGTCATACAAAGAGTCATATAAAGGTCTTAGGTAAGGATCCACTTTTTCTTTCATGTCACCTGGTAAAAATCCTAATCTTTCTCCTGCTTCAACAGCTGGTCTAGATAAAATTATTCTTTCAATTTTTTTTTCAAGTAACATAGTTAAAGCAACCGCAACAGCTAAAAAAGTTTTACCAGTTCCTGCTGGGCCTGCTGAAATAACAATATCACTTTGTCTTAATGCCCTTACGTATTCTTTTTGTTTTTCTGATCTCGGTATAATTGATTTTTTTGGTGTTTTAATAATATCAGTAACATTTTGATTTTTAACTTTTTCATTAATCATAAATTTATCAATGGATGATAATATGTCTTTATTTTCAATATTACCATTATTAATGTATTGGGTAGCTAAAAATTGTATTGCGTTCTTAACTTTTTCATTTTTCTCTAATGTTGATTTTATTAAAATCGAATTTCCTCTTGAGAACAAATTTGCCTCAGTAATTTTTTCTAATTCTTTAAGATTTTTATTAAATTCACCAACTACTCCCATCAACAAATCATTATCAGAAAAAATCACACTTAAAGTATTGTTGTCAGAATAAACAAACTTCAAATTAGTATCAAAAATTTTTTTTGTACCTATACTCAAATCTTAAGCTACCTTTTTATTTGATTGGTTTATAATCTCACCAAATAAGGAGTTTTGATTACTTTTTTGAATTCTTACCTTCACAATTTTTCCGATTAAATCATCACTACCACTAAATAAAACTGATGTCATATATTCAGATCTTCCAAAAAGTTTAGTTTTATCATCCATTCGATTTTCCACTAAAACATTAATAGTTGTATTTTCTAATGATTTATTTTTATTTATTTGATTGTTGAATAATTTTTGCTGAACTACCTCTAATCTTTCAAGTGTTTTTTTTTTATCTATTTCAGGTAAATCTGAAGCTACAGTTCCAGGTCTAGGGCTAAAAATAAAAGAGAAAGAATTTATAAATTTTACTTCTTCTATAAGTTTTAAAGTATGTTTAAAATCTTTTTCATCTTCGCCAGGATAACCAATAATAAAATCACTTGAAAATTCAATTGCAGAATTAATCTTTTTTAACTTATTAAATATTTCTAAATATGAACTTATTGTGTGTTTTCTATTCATTAATTTTAAAATTTTATTAGAACCACTTTGAACTGGTAAGTGAACAAGAGGCATTAATTTTTTTGAATTCTTATAAACATCAATTAAATCGTCTGTCATATCATTTGGGTGTGATGTGGTATATCGTATGCGCTCTAAACCTGAAAACTTTTCTAATTCTAAAATTAAATTTGCTAAACGTTTTTTTTCAAAATTATATGCATTAACATTTTGCCCCAAAAGAATAATTTCTTTTGAACCACAATCAACCAAATTTTTTGCTTCTTCTAAAATTTGATTGACTGGCCTAGAATACTCCGGTCCTCTTGTAAATGGAACAACACAAAAGTGACAAAATTTATCACAACCTTCTTGAATAGTAAGAAATGCAGAAATTTTTTTTGTCTGATTTTTAATTTTACTAAAATATTCAAATTTTGAAATAGCATCAAATTCTGTGACTTCTAGTTTTTTCTTTTTATTTTGATAATTCAAAATTTTATCATTAATTTTATGATAAGCTTGAGGACCTAAAACTAAATCAATATAAGGTTCTCTTTTTAACATCTCTTCATGTTCGGCTTGAGCTACACAGCCAGCTACTATTACTAATGGTTTTTTTTTTGAGTCTAAATATTTTTTTAACTCTTCCTATTTCGTGATAAACTTTTTCTTTTGCTTTATCTCTTATATGGCATGTATTTAGTAAATAACAATTTGCATCCTCATAATTTACCGTTTTTTCATAACCTATTTTTTTTACTGTGTCATATATTCGATTGGAGTCGTACTCATTCATTTGACATCCAAAGGTTTTTATAAAAATTTTTTGGGTCATTAACTTTACTTAGATTTTTTTTTTACCCCATACAACTCTAGTTTATGGTCAACTAAAGTATATCCATATTTTTCTGCTACTTTTTTTTGAAGTTTTTCTATTTCTTCATCAACAAATTCAATAATTTCTCCTGATTTAACATCAATCAAATGATCGTGGTGTCCTTCATTTAATTCTTCATATCTTGCTTTGCCACCTTTGAATTCATGCTTTGTTAATATTCCTGACTCCTCAAATAATTTTACAGTCCTATAAACTGTTGCAATACTAATTTTTGGATCAATTTTTGAAACACGATTATAAAGCTCATCAACATCTGGATGATCGGAAGACTCAGACATTACTTTTGCAATAATTCTTCTTTGATCTGTTAATTTAACTCCTTTTGATAAACATTTGGATTCAATTTTATCTGACATAGTTGATATTAACTTATATAAATAGGATTAATCAAATTTTTTTTAACCTTTAGTTTATTACACAAACTAGGAATATCTTCATATTTATTATTATATGATTTGTCAAAATCATCAAAACTAAAACAATAATAATCAATTTGTTTAGCAACATAAATCGCTTTAACAACTGCTAAAGAATTTCTGATCC
>QCNX01000023.1 GCA_003210015.1 Pelagibacteraceae bacterium AG-426-P20
TTTAAACAGAACTGATAAAGAACTCAATAGTACTATAAATGTAAATATAAAAGGTACCCTAAACATAATTAATTCTTATGTTAAAATTCACAAATCAAGGAAGTTAAAAAAATGTAATATAATCAATATAGGATCTATTTATGGATCCATGAGTCCAGATTTTAGAATTTATGGAAAAAATGGTAATTATAATTCTGAAATTTATGGTGCAACTAAAGCTTCGATAATACAATTAACAAAATACTATTCTGTAATACTATCGCCTCTCGGTATTAATGTTAATTGTTTATCACCAGGTGGTTTATACAATAGTAAAAAACCTCAAAAAAAATATTTTATAAAGAATTATTCATTAAGAGTACCCAAAGGTAGAATGGCAAATACAGAAGATTTATTCACTGGTGTTATTTTTTTAGCTAGCTCTAAATCTGATTATGTAAGTGGGCAAAACATTATTATCGATGGAGGCTTAAGTTCATGGTAAAAAGTACTTTTTTCAGGAGATTAAATAATTTTATTATTGCAGAAGCAGGAATAAATCATAATGGTAAATTAAAAACTGCTTTAAAATTAGTTGATATAGCAAAAAAAAATGGTGCAAGTGCAATTAAATTTCAAACATACATTACAGAAAAACGAATTAAAAAAAAATATAAAAATATTTTTGATATTTTAAAAAAATGTGAATTAAAATTTGATGATTTCAAAACAATAAAAGATTATTGCAAATATAAAAAAATTATTTTTTTTTCTACTCCATTTGATAAAGAATCTGTAAATTTTCTAAATGAATTAAATGTAAAATTATTTAAAGTTGCATCTTTTGATATTGGAAATTATGAATTAATTAATGAGATAATTAAAACTAAAAAACCAACCATAGTTTCAACTGGTATGGCTAGTCTCAATGAAATAGAAAAAGTTTATAATACGTTTAAAAAAAAAAAGATCGATTTAGCTTTGCTTCATTGTGTTTCTTCATATCCAAATAATGATAGCAGTTCTTATCTTTCAAATATAAATTTTTTGAAAAATAGATTTAAATGCGAAATAGGAATATCAGACCATACAAATGATATAAAAATACCAATATATGGAAGATTGTTAGGTGCACATATTATAGAAAAGCACTTAAAGATTAATAATGGTCATAAATGTGTCGATGCTCCAGTTTCAATAACAGGAAAACAGTTATACGAACTTAAATTAGAAACTGATAATATTAAAAAAATTCTTAATAATGTTTCTTTTGGTATAAGAAAAGAAGAAAAAGGATCAATAAAATTTAAAAGAAATAAAATAATTTAAAGTTTAATGAAAATTCAAATATTAACTAGTAAAAATTCTTGGTTTTTTAAAAATCAAGATAAAACACCAATTAAATACAAGAAATACTTGAAAAAAAATTTAATTACTAGTCATGAAAAAATAAAAAAAAATAATATAACTTTAATAATAAGTTATTTTAAAATAATTCCAGAAAAATTTCTTACATATTCAAATTTTAATTTAGTTATTCATGAAGCGAACCTGCCCAGAGGACGAGGTTTTTCTCCACTTTTTTGGCAATTATTAAATGGTAAAAAAAATATAGTTTTTACATTATTTGAATGTTCTAAAGAATTAGATGAAGGAAAATTTTATTTAAAAAAAAAATTTTTCTTTAAGCCAACGTTGCTGCATAATGAAATAAAGAAAAAACAATTAGAATATGCATTTGATATGGTAGATCTCTTTATAAAAAAATATTCAAAAAATAAAAATATTAAAAGCTATCATCAAAAAGGTAAGCCAACTTATTATTCAAAAATAAAAAATTCTTTTAGTGAAATCAATATAAATAAGTCAATAAAATCACAAATTAATAAAATTAGAACTAGAGATAATAATGATTTTCCAGCCTTCTTTTATTACAAAAAAAGAAAATATATTATGAAATTATTTTAATTAATGAAAAAAAAAATTGTTGCAGTCGTTCAAGCTAGAATTGGATCTTCCAGATTAAGAGGAAAAGTTTTAAAAAAAATTAATAATAAAGAAACTATAATTTTACTATTGGAACGACTATCAAGATCAAAAGAAATTGAAGACATAATAGTTGCAATTCCTAATACCAAGGAGAATGATATTTTATTTAATGTTCTTCAAAAATATAAATATAGAATATTTAGGGGAAGTGAAAAAAATGTTTTGAAAAGATATTATGACTGTGCCAAAAAGTTTAACATTTCTCATATTTTAAGAATTACAGGCGATTGTCCTTTAGTAGATCCAAAATTAGTGGATAAACTTGCTAAAAAATATCATTCGAATAACTGCGATTATCTATCAAATATTGAAGACAGAACTTATCCAGATGGAATGGATATTGAGTTTTTTAGTTTTAAAACATTATCCAAAATTTATCATAATGTTATTTCTGAATATGATAAAGAGCATGTCACTAAATATGTTTTGAGAACAAACATTTTTGATAAGTTTAGCTTTAAACAAAAAAATGAAAATTTTTCAAATTTACGAATTACTCTTGATACAAAAGATGATTTTTTATTAATTAAAAAAATTTTTGAACATTTTAAAGATAACTTATTTACGATTAAAGATATAATAAATTTTTATAAAAAAAATAAAAAGATATTTTTAAATAATAAAAATAAATCAGATAAAAATGAATTTAAAAGTTTGTTAAGTGGTCAAAAATTTTGGCATAAGGCTAAAAAAATTATTGCTGGTGGTAATATGCTTTTTTCTAAAAGGCCAGATGTGTTTCTTCCAAATAGTTGGCCAAGCTATTTTAGAAAAGCAAAAGGGTGTATTGTTGAAGATTTAGATGGCAACAAATATTATGATGTTAGTATAATGGGCGTGGGAACCAATATTTTAGGTTATTCAAATGCCGAAGTTGATAAGGCTGTTTCTGAAAGGTTGCTTAGAGGAAATATGAGCACTTTAAATTGTATAGAAGAGGTTAAGTTAGCTGAAAAACTTTTAAAAATTCATGAATGGGCAGATCAAGTTAGATTTGCAAGATCAGGTGGTGAAGCAAACTCAATTGCCATAAGACTTGCAAGGGCATATTCTAAAAGACAAAAAGTTGCTTTCTGTGGGTATCATGGTTGGCACGATTGGTATTTAGCAACCAATTTAAAAAAGAAAGATAATTTAAATGAGCATTTATTACCTGGTTTAAAAACTGGAGGTGTATTTAAAAGACTAAGAAATAGTATATTTCCATTTAAATATAATAATTTTAGAGAACTAAATAATCTTATTAAAAAAAAACCAGAAATTGGAATAATAAAAATGGAAGTTATTAGAAACCAAAAACCAAAAAAAAAATTTCTTAAAAAAGTAAGGGAATTGGCAAATAATAAAAATTTAGTATTGATATTTGATGAATGCACAACTGGATTTAGACAAACTTTTGGTGGAATACATAAATTATACGGTGTTAGTCCTGATATGTTAATGTTAGGAAAAGCATTAGGGAACGGTTATGCTATTACGGCTGTATTAGGTAAAAAAAAAATAATGGAAAGTATAAAAAATACCTTTATCAGCAGTACTTTCTGGACTGAAAGTTTGGGTCCTACTGCAGCTTTAAAAACTCTTGAAGTTATGGAAAAGAAAAAGTCCTGGGAATATATTACTAATCTTGGAAAATACATTACTTCGAAGTGGAAGAAATTAGCTAGAAAAAATAAAATAAAGATTAAAACTTCAGGAATACCGGCACTAAGTTCTTTTGTTTTTTTAAGTAAAAATCACCAAGCTTATAAAACTTTTATAACTCAGGAAATGTTAAAAAAAGGATATTTAGCAACAACAACTATTTATGTATCAATTTCTCATAATAAAAAAATTTTAAAAAATTACTTTAACTGCTTGGATAAATTATTTTTTATTATTTCGAAATGTGAAAAGGGTGATGATATTTATAGATACCTTCAAGAACCAAATTCAGAAACAGATTTTGCTAGGTTAAATTAATGATTAAAAGGGTTGTTAATTTTTATAATAATCTAATTTCTAAAAATAAATTTATTAATTTTAATAAAAAAAATTTAAATAATGAATTTAGAAAAATAAAAAAAAAATCAATAATTTTAATAGAATTTAATGCATTTAATCATACGCACTGTTACATGTCATTAATAGCAAATTTTTTAATTAAAAAAAATTCTGCAAAACTTGTTGCTTTTGATAATTATAAATTAACAGCACATAAATTTGAAGACAGTTTTATTAAAAAATTAAAACGTGCAATTGGTATATTTTTTAAATTAAATTTTTTTAAAATATATAATTCATTTGGTGTGAGTGAATTTATATACCCAAAAAATGATCCTGAGTATTTTTTAACAGCAAATAAATTACAAAGAAAAATTTTAAAAGGTTTAATCAATAAATCAGATGTTCTTAAAATTAAGATTGATAAAATCTCATTTGGTGATTTAATTTATGATGGTTTTTTGAAATTTTTCTCCTTAGAAACTATAGACATAAATTCTTATAAATTTAAAAAGTACTTGTTGGAATTTATAATTATTTATCTCTTTTGGAAAAAATATTTAGATAAAAACAAAGTAGAAAGTGTTATAGGTGTTCATGATCATTATGCATATGGAATAATTCATAGGATTGCTATTAATAAAAAAATTGAAGTCTTCACAACAATGAGTGGAAAAATTTTTAGGTTAGATAAAAACAACCTATATAATGAAAGCGATTACAAATATTACAAAAAAGATTTTTCAAATTTGTCAAGACAACAAAAACAAAAGTCAAGAAAACTTGCTCATAAAATAATTAAAAAAAGATTTAAAGGAAAAATTGGAGAAAATATTAAAGAATTGACTACAACTAAATCAGCGTTTGAAAAAAGATATAATAATAAGTTAAATGTTTTAAATAAAAATAAAAAAATTAAGATTTTAATAGCTACTCACCAACTTGGCGATACCTGCAACTATTGGGGGAGGAATTTTTTTCCAGACTTTTATGAATGGTTAAAATTTTTGTCTAAGCTTGCAAAAGAAAGTAATTACGAATGGTATATTAAAGATCATCCATATTATTCAGATCTTAAATACGCTAGATCATTGGATAGAACATCTAAATTGACAAGAAAGTTGGTAAAAGAAAATAAAAATTTAATTCATTTGCCGAGTAACATTTCACACCATCAGATTATTAATGAAAAAATAGATTTTGTTCTAACAATTTATGGAACTATTGCATTTGAATATGCATATTTCAATATTCCCGTCATATTAGCTACAAAAAATTGTCCTTTTTATGATTCAAATATTAATGTGACACCATCAAATATTAAAGAATATAAAAAAATTTTAATAAATTTAGAAAATATCAAATTTAAAATAAAAAAAAATGATGTGCTTGATTATTTTTTTATGAGATATATTTACAATGATTATGATATTTTTTTTAAAAAACATGGCGACTTTATAAAAACAAAAAAAAATAACTGGGATGACTATGATACTGCAAAATTTTATGATTATTGGGTAAATAATGTTAATTCAAACGAATTAAAAGAGATGCAGAAAAGTTTTGATAATTTTTATCAATCAAAAAAACATTCGCTAAACCTTAGTCATAATCAAAAATTATTAAATAAAAAAATTTGATTTATTTAGCTTCTTTCCAAAATTCAAGATTGTATTTGTAATCTTTAATTATACTTTTATAGTTATTTATAATAACTTCATCACTACATGTGTGGTGATAAAATTCTTTCGCATCAATTATTTTTTTAAAATCTATCGAATAATTTTCTTTAGATAAATATCCTCCTAAACAATCAATGTCATCAAGTTTTAATTCATTAACAAAATTTGCATATGTTTTGTCTAAAATTCCACCCGAATAAAATACTGGCAGCTTGAAATAAAATGCCTCCCTCAACGGTAAACTGGACCTCCCAACTAAGGATGTCATTGTGAGTGCAAACGAATTTTTATATAATGATATAATTTGCTCTAAACTTAAATAATCATAGAGAAAAACATGATTTTGTAAATTTCTTTTATTTACTTCATTTCTAATATATTTTTTATTGCCTTTATCGTATCCAGTAAAAACTAATATAAAATCATCAATATTCTTCCTTAGCAATAACTCTAAAGATTTAATTAAATATATATGATTTTTGTGAGGCCAAAATTGAGCTGGATAAAATAAAATTTTTTTATTTGGCAGATTCAGCTCAGCAAAAATTGTATCAAAATTATTTTTGTCTTTTATTCTCTCATAATATGTTGGGAGATCTGGAACAAAAGCTTGTATTTCAAACAAATTATTTCTTCTGCAGTTATAAGCATTTTGAATATCTGTTTTTGTTGTGCTTGTATCGACTATAATCTTAAACGCCCTATCTGATGCATATTTATATGACTCTTCTCTTAATCGGAAATTACTTTGGCTATACTTGGAATTCCTATATTCTGGAAAATATGGAATTGTCTTATGCTGCATTTCCCAAATGCTATAAACAAAGGGTGTAAATTCACAAAATTTAACAAAAGAAGATGGTGATATAAAAAAAAGAAGATCGATTTGATGTTTTTTTAATTGTTTTTCTAAAGGATTATCAACTTTGAAAATCATAAATATTTTTTTAATCAAATCAATTTTATGTAAAAAAAATAAAAATTTTAAAAAGAAATTAATCTTAAAATTTATTAAATTATATTTATTTTTTTTTTTTAAATAAGCATAAGTTTTTTCATTTGTTACAAAACACGTGTATTCGTCTTCATTTTCTAATGCATTAGATAAATGTTCAAGCCTTGTTTGCGAAACACTTATTCCACCACCACTGTTGATTTGACTGTCAAAAAAAATAGCTATTTTCATTAATTATTATTTGATTTCACTTATTATATTATCTAATTTTTTTTTAGGTTTCCAATTTAATATTTTTTTAGCTATTTTATTATTTCCAATTTTATAAGTATTACTTTTCAATACCTTTACATCTTTAAATGAAATTTTTAAATGAAATTTTTTAATAAGTTTAATTATAAAATTATTGATTTTAGTTACTTTATTAGATGAAAGGATTATTCTATCGAAGTTTAACTTTTTTTTTTTAATTATTAGATAAATTGCATAATTTATATCATCTGCATGACTAAAATCCCCTTTTATATTTAATTTATATAATTTAATTAGTTCTTTGATATTTTTAGCTCTAGCATAATTAATAATTCTTTTTATCAAAAAGTTATCAGGCCTATGTATTGAGTCATGATTAAAAAAAATTACAGATGTGGCTTTTAATTTAAACTTTTTTTTTAATTTCAATAATAGTTTTTCGGAATCTATTTTATAATTTACATAATTTGATTTTGATTTTTGATATTCAGAATTAATATTTACTATATTTTTATTATCAGATTTCAACATTTGGGATGATCCAGCAAAGATAAATTGAATTTCTTTGTCAATTTTTATTATTGAACTTAATAACCCTTTAGTTATTTCATAATTTTTCTTATAATATTTTAAATAACCTAAATTTGACTTATTAATATAAGGCTCGTTGTTACTTGCAAAATGGACTATTGATTTTATTTTCTTTTTTTTTATTAAACTTTGTATCTCTAATTTTTTATTAAGATTTAATGAAATATAGTTTATTTTTTTTAATCCTCTTTTTTTATTTAATTTTTTTACAATACCTATTATATTAAAATTAAGTCTTTTTAATATTTGGGATAAAATTAATCCATCTTGACCATAGGCGCCAGTGATAATAATGTTTTCTTTCATCAAAAATAAATATATAAATTATTAAACTATCTTAAATCGAATGAAAATTATAAAATGCAGAGCTTGCAAATCAAAAAAATTAGTTGAAATATTCTCATTGGGGAGACAAAAATTAACAGGAGTTTTTCCAACATCAAAAAAACAAAAGATCTCTGGTGGAAATTTAGACCTTATTTTGTGTAAGAATTGTACTCTTTTACAGCTAAAACACTCATTTGATGCTAATGAAATGTATGGTGAAAACTATGGGTACATGTCATCATTAAATGCGTCAATGATTGATCATTTAAAAAAAAAATCTCAATCTTTAATTAGTCTTTCAAAACTTAAAAAAAATGAGATCGTATTAGATATAGGAAGTAATGACGGAACTTTTTTGTCTTTTTTTTCAAAAAATAATCAACTTATTGGCATTGATCCCACTATCAAAAAATTTAAAAAATTTTACAGAAAAGATATCATGAAAATTGAAGATTTTTTTTCATTTGAAAATATTAAGAAATCTATTGGTAAAAAAAAAGTTAAATTAATTACATCAATCTCAATGTTTTATGATTTAGAGAATCCGGTTGATTTTGCTAAAGATATCGAAAAAATTTTAGATAGTAATGGCTTGTGGCATTTAGAGCAAAGTTATATGCCAACAATGCTTAAAAATAATTCTTATGATACAATATGTCACGAACATTTAGAATATTATTCACTCACATCTTTAGAATATATTCTTAATAAAGCTAAACTTAGAATTATAAATATTTCATTAAATTCTATTAATGGTGGAAGTTTTGCAATAACAGTTTGTAAAAAAAATTCTAATATTAAAACTGATATAGGTGTTTTGAAATGGATGAAAAATGAAGAGAGAAAACTAAAATTAAAAGATATTAAAACTTATCAAAACTTTTTTGAAAATATTAAAAAACAAAGCAAAGCCTTAAAAAATTTATTAATAAATTTGAAAAAAAATAAAAAAAAAGTTGTTGGTTACGGTGCCTCAACTAAAGGAAATGTAATATTACAACATGCAAAAATTAATGAAAATTTGTTACCTTTAATATTGGACGTAAATAAATTTAAGTTTGGTAAATTTACACCAGGTACTCAAATTAAAATTATAAGTGAAAAATATTTAAAAGAAATAAAACCAGATTATTTGCTAGTTTTACCTTGGCATTTTAAAGATTTTATTTTAAAAAAGGAAAAGCATTTCCTAAAAAAGAATAGAATTATTTTCCCACTTCCAGAAGTAGAAATATATTAATAAGAACTTTGGTTATTAAATTGAAAAACAATAGGTTTAGTTCTACTGAACAAATATTTAATTTGATACAAAAAGTCCAAATTATCAATAATTCTAGATAAAAATGTGAAAAAATGTAAGATGAATTTAGCAAATTTAAATATATAAAAAAATATGACAGAACAAACAATAGTTGTAGGTGACGTTCATAAAAAAACGATTGATAATCTTGAAAGTAAAAAAGATAAAGAAAGTTACATTGAGTATAGAAAAGAATTTAGATCTGCTTCTAATTTTTCAAATATCAAAAAATATCCAATACATTTGGATATTGAAATAGATAATTTTTGCAATTTTGCTTGTACGTTTTGTCCAATTGGACAACCCGAAAATGAATTGCATGACCAATATAAAACCATAAAAAAATTAGATAAAAATAAAGTTTTTAATATTTTGGAAGAAGCAAAAAAAATTGGGGTAAAGTCTATACAATTTAGTCTAGTAAATGAGCCACTTACTAACAAAAACCTTTTTGAATACATTCAATATGCAAATAAATTAAATTTCTGTGATATCCAAATTGTAAGTAATGCATATCTTTTAAATGAAAAAAATGCAGAGAAAATTTTAAATTCTGGTTTAAAGAAAATACAATTTTCTTTGGATGCTTTCAGTTCAAAAACTTATTCCGAAAGAAGACTTAAAAATAACAAACCTGCGAATTATGAAAAAACAATAAAAAATTTATTAAATTTTTTAGAGATGAAAAAAAAATCTAAAAAAATATTTCCAATTGTGAAGGTAAGTTTTATTGAGATGGAGGAAAATATTCATGAAAAACAGGATTTTTATAAATTCTGGAGTGAAAAAGTTGATGCAATACACTACCAGAAACTTATTGATTATACTGAAACCAAAAAAAAAAATAATTTAAAGAAAGTTTACAAATGTAATATGCCAATGTTTAGGTTGGCTATAAAAGCTGATGGTGGTGTAAAACCATGTTGTGTTTCTCTCGGGGAAAAAATTAATTTAGGTAATATAAATAAAGAAAAATTATTTGACATCTGGAATTCAAAACAAATGAAAAAATTTCAGCAGATGCATTTAAATGAAGATGCTCATAAAAACGAGCATTGTTTAAAATGTATTAATCACACATCTTAATTATCAAAATATCAAAATATCAAAATATCAAAAATTTTTTTCAGTGCATAAATCAAGCCAATTGAGCTATTAGTACTGGTCAGCTGCACGCATTACTGCGCTTCCACATCCAGCCTATCAACGTGGTGGTCTACCACGGCTCTATAGGAAGAACTAGTTTTGAGGTGAGTTTCCCGCTTAGATGCTTTCAGCAGTTATCTCGTCCATACTTAGCTACCCGGCACTGCAGCTGGCGCTACAACCGGTCCACCAGTGGTATGTTCAACCCGGTCCTCTCGTACTAGGGTCAACTCCTCTCAATTCTTCTACACGCATAGCAGATAGGGACCGAACTGTCTCACGACGTTCTGAACCCAGCTCACGTACCACTTTAATTGGCGAACAGCCAAACCCTTGGGACCTGCTCCAGCCCCAGGATGTGATGAGCCGACATCGAGGTGCCAAACACTGCCGTCGATATGAGCTCTTGGGCAGTATCAGCCTGTTATCCCCGGCGTACCTTTTATCCGTTGAGCGATGGCCCTTCCACTCAGAACCACCGGATCACTATGACCGACTTTCGTCTCTGCTCGACTTGTCAGTCTCACAGTCAGGCAGGCTTATGCCATTGCACTCTACGAACGATTTCTGACCGTTCTGAGCCTACCTTCGCACGCCTCCGTTACTATTTGGGAGGCGACCGCCCCAGTCAAACTACCCACCATACAATGTCTTGATGCCGGATGACGGCAATCAGTTAGATATCAAGAAAAACAAAAGAGGTATTTCACTGGCGACTCCACAAAAGCTGACGCTTATGCTTCAATGTCTCCCTCCTATGCTAAATATGTTTTTCCTAACACCAATGTAAAGTTGCAGTAAAGGTGCACGGGGTCTTTCCGTCTAACTACGCGAACTCCGCATCTTCACGGAGAATTCAATTTCACTGAGTTGATGTTGGAGACAGCGGAGAAATCGTTACGCCATTCATGCAGGTCGGAACTTACCCGACAAGGAATTTCGCTACCTTAGGACCGTTATAGTTACGGCCGCCGTTTACTGGGGCTTCAGAAGTTAGCTTGCACCAACCGCATTAACCTTCCAGCACCGGGCAGGCGTCAGACCCTATACATCCACTTACGTGTTAGCAGAGCCCTGTGTTTTTGATAAACAGTCGCTTCTCCCTGGCTTGTGCCACCTTCTTAAAGTTGCCTAAAAAAAGGTCTTCCTTATCCCGAAGTTACGGAAGCATTTTGCCGAGTTCCTTCAACATCATTCTCTCAAGCGCCTAAATATACTCTATTAATCCACCTGTGTCGGTTTAGGGTACGGTCTAATGATGGAGCTATTTCTTGGAACCTTTTCACGGCAAGCTCAATCCATTAAGAACTTACAACTTACAAGATCCGTCACTACCATCTGGTTAAGGAATATTAACCTTATTTCCATCGACTACGGCTTTCGCCCTCGCCTTAGGTGCCGACTAACTCTGCGCGGATTAACCTTGCGCAGAAACCCTTGGATTTTCGGCGAAGAAGTTTTTCACTTCTTTTATCGTTACTTATGTCAGCATTCGCACTTCTGATACCTCCAGGATCCCTCACAGGTATCCCTTCACAGGCTTACAGAACGTTCCGCTACCGCTTATAAAACTCGAAAGTTTTATAAACCCACAGATTCGGTATATGATTTTAGCCCCGTTACATCTTCGGCGCAGAAACTCTATTAGACCGGTGAGCTGTTACGCTATCTTTAAAGGATGGCTGCTTCTAAGCCAACCTCCCGGCTGTTAAGGAATTTCCACATCCTTTCACACTTAATCATAATTTGGGGACCTTATCTGGTGGTCTGGGCTCTTTCCCTCTCGACCATGGACCTTAGCACCCACAGTCTGTCTGATGAAGAACAACGTTTAGCATTCGGAGTTTTATTAGGTTTGGTAAGAATCTCTTCCCCCTAGCCCATTTAGTGCTCTACCTCTAAACGTCTATTTATTCATCGCACTACCTAAATAGTTTTCGCGGAAAACCAGCTATCTACGAATTTGGTTGGCCTTTCACCCCTTACCACAAGTCATCCAAAGACTTTTCAACGTCAACTGGTTCGGTCCTCCGGTAAGTGTTACCTTACTTTCAACCTGCTCATGGTAAGCTCATTCGTTTTCGGGTCTAATTCATAAAACTAATCGCCCTATTAAGACTTGCTTTCGCTGCGCCTACACCTAGATGGCTTAAGCTTGCTTTATAAATTAAGTCACTGACCCATTATACAAAAGGTACGCCGTCACTCTAAAAAGAGCTTCGACTGATTGTAGGCATGCGGTTTCAGGTTCTATTTCACTCCCCTAATAGGGGTTCTTTTCACCTTTCCCTCACGGTACTAGTTCACTATCGGTCACTGAAGAGTATTTAGGCTTAGAGGGTGGTCCCCCTATATTCGAGCAGGATTTCACGTGTCCCGCTTTACTCAAGAATTTTATTAAACATTACTCATACGGGACTATCACCCTCTATGGTTAGCTTTTCCAAACTATTCAAATTTTTTTAATATAATTGCTGGCCTATTCCGCGTTCGCTCGCCACTACTAACGGAATCTCAATTGATTTCTTTTCCTCTGGTTACTTAGATGTTTCAGTTCTCCAGGTTGTCTCTTTAAACCTATGTATTCAGTTTAAAGTACCACATAAAGTGGTGGGTTTCCCCATTCGGAAATTTTCGGATCAAAACTTACATACAGCTCCCCGAAACTTATCGCAGTATATCACGTCCTTCATCGGCTTTCAGTGCCAAGGCATCCGCCACACGCCCTTAAACGCTTGATTTATGCACAGAAAAAAATTCTGTGTTGAATCAAATTTTTATTTGAACATTAGCTAATAACATTACTAATGTTCGGATATAGATATTGATATTAATTATTTTTTTATTTACGATTTCATACATCTAAGTGTTTTTTGGTGGAGGATAGCGGGATCGAACCGCTGACCTCCTGAATGCAAATCAGGCGCTCTCCCAGCTGAGCTAATCCCCCTTAATCTTATTATTGGTGGGCCGAGAAAGACTCGAACTTTCGACCCCACCCTTATCAAGGGTGTGCTCTAACCAACTGAGCTACCGGCCCCCATGCAAGAGAAACACTACTTTAAGAAGAGAAATGAGGACGGTCAACATTACCTATGTTTATTATTTAGAATAAAATTTTTGTTTTATTCATCCTTAGAAAGGAGGTAATCCAGCCGCAGGTTCCCCTACGGCTACCTTGTTACGACTTCACCCCAGTCGCTGACTATACCGTGGTCAAGGGTTTAAAACCTTGCCTTAAGGTAGAACCAACTCCCATGGTGTGACGGGCGGTGTGTACAAGACCCGGGAACGCATTCACCGTGGCACGCTGATCCACGATTACTAGTAATTCCAGCTTCATGCACTCGAGTTGCAGAGTGCAATCCGAACTGAGGTATCTTTTAAGGATTTGCTTGACGTCGCCGTCTTGCTTCCTGTTGTAGATACCATTGTAGCACGTGTGTAGCCCAACACGTAAGGGCCATGAGGACTTGACGTCATCCCCACCTTCCTCCAGCTTATCACTGGCAGTTCTTTCAGAGTGCCCAACTTAATGATGGCAACTAAAAGTGAGGGTTGCGCTCGTTGCGGGACTTAACCCAACATCTCACGACACGAGCTGACGACAGCCATGCAGCACCTGTGTTTCGTCCGGCCGAACCGAAAACTCTAATCTCTTAGAGTCGCGACGAACATGTCAAGTGTTGGTAAGGTTCTGCGCGTATCTTCGAATTAAACCACATGCTCCACTACTTGTGCGGGTCCCCGTCAATTCATTTGAGTTTTAACCTTGCGGTCGTACTCCCCAGGCGGTGTGTTTATCGCTTTTGCTGCGACACTGAAAATAAATTTCCAACGTCTAACACACATCGTTTACGGCATGGACTACGAGGGTATCTAATCCTCTTCGCTACCCATGCTTTCGTTCCTCAGTGTCAGTAATGATCCAGAAAGCTGCCTTCGCAATTGGTATTCTTTCTAATATCTACGAATTTCACCTCTACACTAGAAATTCTGCTTTCCTCTATCAAACTCTAGCTGAAAAGTTTTGATGGCAGTTCCAGAGTTAAGCTCTGGGATTTCACCACCAACTTTTTCAACCACCTACGAACTCTTTAAGCCCAGTAATTCCGAACTACGCTAGGTCCCTTCGTATTACCGCGGCTGCTGGCACGAAGTTAGCCGGACCTTCTTATTCGGGTACAGTCATTTTCTTCCCCGACGAAAGAGCTTTACAACCCAAGGGCCTTCTTCACTCACGCGGCATCGCTGCATCAGAGTTTCCTCCATTGTGCAAGATTCCCCACTGCTGCCTCCCGTAGGAGTTTGGGCCGTGTCTCAGTCCCAATGTGGCTGATCATCCTCTCAAATCAGCTATTGATCATAGTCTTGGTAGGCCATTACCCTACCAACAAACTAATCAAGTGCAGGCTCATCCAATGGTGCATAAAGCTTTCTCCGTAAAGACTTATCCGGTATTAGCACAAGTTTCCTCGTGTTATTCCAGGCCAAAGGGCAGATACCTACATGTTACTCACCCGTCTGCCACTAAGTATTGCTACTTCGTTCGACTTGCATGTGTTAGGCGTGCCGCCAGCGTACGTTCTGAGCCATGATCAAACTCTCAAGTTTAAAAACGGCGCACACTAGCTTCCATATAAATTCTAAGAATAAAATTTATATGATGTTGAAGTGTGTACGACAAATTTTTGGTAACCTTAACCGTCCACACTTCTCTTCTTAAATTTTTACTTTTTAAATAGCTAATTGAGCAAAAAAACTCAATAATACTCACTAATTTATTGCAATTGTAATAATTTACTGAGAAAGTTTGATGCTTATAGGCTAAAATTACAGGAAATCAAGCATTTAGAAATGAAAAAAATGATCAAAAACACCTTATTTTTAAGGGTATTTTTTGATTTTTTTGAATACATAACTAATAATCACGAAATTTAAAATTT
>QCNX01000024.1 GCA_003210015.1 Pelagibacteraceae bacterium AG-426-P20
TTATTATTTTGACTCAATGTTATGGGAATTATTATTATTAGGGTTTGTGCCAATATTCATTTATAGAAAATTAAATAAAATTTTAGTTGCAAGTAAACAACAATCTAAAAAATATCTCGCTTAATACATCTTATTTTTTGCCATTTGATTTATCTAAATATGGCCTAGTTCGTGGCCTAGTTATTTATGTGAATTTAATGAGTCGTTAAGCGGTTTATATGTGCTTATGTTTTATTTAAACCGCTTAACTAGTGTGAAGTAGTGTGAGGTAGTGTGAAGTAGGTTGTCCCACTAGCAACCCAAATAATCACCAGCTTCCTGAATAATTTTCCAGAGTTTACTTGCGTTCTCTTTGTTCATACAACCTAAAACTTTATTTTATCTCAAATATATCTAGTCGTATATCTAGTTTGTTGTTTGAAATCTAATAAAATAGTCTATTAAACATTTATGGCTAAATTAAAAAAATTAATTATTGCTTGTGATGGAGAATCCGCAAGTGGAAAAAGTACAGCTGCAAAACTAGTCTCAAAAAAATATAAACTTTTACTGATTAATTCTGGATTAATTTATAGATATTGTAGTAAAATGATTATTCAACATAAGCCTAAGCGTATTATTCCATTTTTAAAGAAGAAATTTAAAACGGCTTCGTATAAAGTTATATCAGCACAAAAACTTCATTCAGAGGAAATTTCAAACCATGTAGCAATTATTGCTAAAAATAAAAAAGTTAGAGAAATCGTAAATCAATTACAAATGAAAATTATTAGAAAAAATAACAGAATTTGCGTTGAGGGGCGTGATATAGCAACTAAGATTTTAAATAAAAATCCAAAATATGATGTAGCTTTTTATTTTAAATGTAGTCTAGAAATTGCAGCTATGAGAAGATGGTTAGATCTTAAAAAATCAGTACCACTCAAAGAGGTAAAAAGATCTCTTAAAATTAGAACTAATTTGGATAAAAAAAGAAAAAATAGTCCTCTAATTAAAGTCAAAGATGCAATATTAGTTAGAAGTGATCAGCTAAATAAGCAACAAGTTTTGAATAAGATGTCAAAAGCAATTGATAGAGTCTTAAGAAATTAATATTTATTTTCTTCAGAAGTCTCAGCAATATTCTCAGAACTTTTTATAACAGGACTTGGGTCTTGAATAGGTTCGGTTTGCGGATTTAACTCAATTCCAGCTGGAGTAATTGTTTGAGGCATCGCAACAAATTGCGAGTCTGGATTATCAACTGTTTGTCTCACTCTCATTCTATAAATTCCAAAAACTCCAATCACAGAATGAAAGAAAAATAAAAATATAAAAAAACCGTTCGAACCAACTAAGTCCATAAATATTGAACATAAAAAAGGGCCACTCATAGCACCTAATCCAAACACAAACTGCAAACCTGCACCTGCAGCAACAAACTTTTCTTTTGGTATATAATCATTTGTATGAGCTAAAATAAGAGAAAACATTGGTAAACTACAAAAAGAAAAAAGTATTAAAAAAATATAAAACCAAGTTTTACTAGTAGCTAAACCGTCAGGTAAATACATTTGTCTCGAAACTAAAATTGCAAAAAGCGCAAATAAAGCAGCACCAAAAGTTGAAATAACTATTACCAGTCTTCGATCATACATGTCAGATATTTTTCCAACTGGAAATTGTGAAATAGCACCAGAGATTGCTAATAAAAATGTTACAATTGATATTTCTAATATCGTAAAATTCATCGAAGTTGCATACACAGCCAATAAAGTGAATAAAGCAGCTTGTATTGTTCCGTAAAAAAAAGAACTTACCATTCCAAATGGAGATGCTTCATAAAGATTTTTTAATGTCATTGCTTTAATTCTTTTAAATGTAGGTGGTTTTTTTTTAGTTAATAAAATAGGAATAAGAGCGGCTGATGTAATAACAGATACTAATATAAATGGTTGAAAATTTTGAGGACTACTAAAGTTAAGTAAAAACATTCCGACACCCATTGCACCATAAAGAATTACCATATATATAGAAAGTACACTCCCTCTATTCTTATTACTTGATCTATCGTTCAGCCAACTTTCTGCAACCGTATAGATACAAACCATACTTATGCCGGTTAACACTCTTAGTAAAAACCAAATAAATGGATTAATCAAAATAGAATGAACTAAAATAACTAATGAAGCTAATGACGCAAAAGCCGCAAAAACCCTAATATGTCCAACTCTAGAAATAATATTTGGAATTGTAGCTGCTCCAATAAAGTATCCAACGAAATATCCTGACATCATAAAGCCAGTTGCAGTCAAACTAAATTCTTCTTGTACAGCTCGAACTCCAAGTAAAGAGCCTTGAAATCCATATGCCATCATCAAGAATCCCATACCTAAAAAAAGTGCCCAAGAATTTTTTAATACTTTGTTCATATAACTCGACGTCTATTTCTGATTTGTGGCTAAATCAAGTTATTTGTAATTTAAAAATTAAGATTTTTTTAATTTAAGAAATGAATGAATAGCAATGGTTAGAATGATTATAGCTCCCCCTTGTATAGTCTCAATACTAGGCTGTTCTTTTATAACCATCCATACCCAAAAAGGGCCAATTATGGTTTCTAATAAAAAAAATAGGTTTACTTCTTCAGCTGGGATAAATCTTGGAGCAATTGTTACCATTACAAAAGGAATAGCAACACACATAATACACATTAAAGGAACTATAATTAGGTCTCGATCAGCTAAAACATAAGACTCAATAAAAAACATTGCAAATATTGCAACAAATAACTTACCAACTACAGCTGCTGGTACTAAATTTTTTTTTTTAGCAGATCTAATAGTAACAGCTCCAACTGCAAGTCCAACAGCTGTTATAAAACCTAAAATGTCTCCATAAAAGCTACCCAACTTTAAAGAGTCATAAAATATATATACAGCAGCCATAAATGTAATAGCAATGGCAACCCAAGTTTTTAGATTAGGAATTTCCTTTAAAAAAATTGCTCCTAAAATCGCAGATAGCATTGGAGCCATTGCTATCATAACCAAAGTATTAGCGACATTAGTGTTTTGAATAGAAACTACAAAAGTAATATTTGTGATTGAAAAGGTCGTTATATAAATTAATCCATGATGTCCACTGGTTATAAGCATCTTAAAAAAATTTAATTTATATATAATCAACATTCCAATTAAGACTGTAAAAAAAGGAATTATCCCACGATAAAAAACCAAACTCCAAGTATCAATACTGGATAGTCTTATAAATAAACTATCTGGCGTAATAAACATTACGGCAACAAATGCTAATAAAGATCCTTTTTGTTGGTCTGATAAATTATTCATGCTTTAAGATTTATTACAATTAGTTATTAGAAGCTGTACTTAATAAAGATAATTGAGTAATTTTATTATCTCCTAATTCATCTATTGGTTTAACTGGATAATCACCTGTAAAATAATGGTCGGTCAATTGAGGATAGGTCTCATTTCTTTTATCAAAGCCAATTGCTTTATATAATCCATCAATAGATAAAAATTTAAGAGATTTAGCACCTATATATTTACAAATTTCATCATTAGTTTTATTAGCTGCTAATAATTCTTTTTTAGTTGGAGTATCAACGCCATAAAAATCAGGATATTTTATCTCTGGACATGCTATTTTTACATGAACTTCTTTTGCACCTGCATCATAAAGCATTTTTACAATTTTATGAGAAGTAGTACCTCTTACTAATGAGTCATCTATTAGGATAATCTTTTTATCTTTAATAGTTGTTTTGTTTGCATTTAATTTTAACTTTACACCTAAACTTCTAATTTTTTGACTAGGTTCAATAAAAGTTCTACCTACATAATGATTTCTAATTAAACCATGTTCATAGTTTATTTTTAAATGTTGAGCAAATCCAAGAGCAGCAGCATTACCACTATCAGGAACAGGAACTACTATATCAGCATTTATATTGTTTTCTTTTGCAAGTTCAGCACCTATATTTTTCCTATGTTCGTAGGCTGCTTTGTTGTCAATAATACTGTCAGGTCTAGCAAAATATATATATTCAAAAACACATGGTCTTACTTTTTTTGGAGGAAATGGTTTAATGCTAGTTAATTTGTCATTTTCAATTAAAACTATTTCACCATTTTCAACATTTCTTAAAAACTTGGCACCAATAATATCTAATGCACAAGTTTCAGACGCTAAAACATAACTATTACCTAATTTTCCAATTACAAGTGGTCTAATTCCATATGGATCTCTTACTCCAATTAAAGAATTTTGTGTTAACATTACGAGAGCATAACCACCTTGAATTTGAAATATAGCATCAACAATTTTATCTATTGTTTTTGGTCTTCTTGATTTTGCAATTAATTGGACAATAGTCTCAGTATCCGATGTTGTATAAAAAATTGCCCCATCTTCTACCAATTTATTTCTAAGCGATATTGAGTTGGTTAAATTACCATTATGTGCAACTCCAATACCACCTGCATTAGTATCTGCAAAAAAAGGTTGAATATTTCTTAGAGTATTACTTCCAGTAGTACTATATCGATTATGACCTATTGCATAGTTTCCTTTAAGTTTTTTAAGAACTTTTTCCTTATTAAAATTATCGCCAACTAAACCAAATCTTTTTTCTGAGTAATATTGTTTGCCATCAAAAGTTACAATACCACAGCCCTCTTGGCCTCTATGTTGAAGGGCGTGAAGACCTAAAGCAGTTAAAGCAGAGGCATCTTCAATATTACTTATACCAAATACTCCACATTCTTCTTTTAATTTTGGATTATAGTTCTTCAATTTTTTCTTTAGAATCTTGGTAAGTTTTTTCATCTGGAAATTCTTTTAAAAGATAATTACTACCTTTCTCTATGTATGGAAAGGCATAAGATTTATCCACATTTATAGGCCATTTATCATAATTATATACGATATGGATAGCAGAAAAGATACACACTGAAATAACGTAAGCTCTTAAAAATCCAAAAAAGAATCCAAATATTGTATCTAAACTTCCAATTCCAGTGTACTGAACTGCTTTACTAATTCCTTTATTAATTAATAGAATCAAAAAGATAACTACAATAAATATTGTAATACCAAGTCCCACATCTAAAATATATTCATTATCAATGATGTCCTCTAAAAATGGTTTTATTCTAGGAAAAATTATCAATGTAATAATGTAAGCCAGTAACCATTTTGCCATGGATAAAATACTAAGAACAAAACCCTTTTTGTAACATTTAATCAACGAAAGAATTGTAATTATTAGATAGATTAAATCTATTATAGAGGTTGCATCATAAAAATTAGCAATAAACTCTAACATTTATTATTTTTCAAAGGGTTTAATAATCAATATTAAAGAGGGCAAAAGGGTAAGCACTGAAATCATTGCAAGCAACATTGCAAGTCCAGTAAATATACCAAAGTAAATAGTTGGAATGAATTTAGATAGAACTAAAATTGAAAAACCAAACACAATAGTAATTGAAGTATTTAAGATTGCTGTTCCCACTGTTGAATGGCAGGTTTTTAATGTTTCTTTATAATCTCTAATTTTATTAAACTCCTCTTTAAATCTATAGATATAATGAATACTATTATCAACTGCTATTCCAATAGTAATTGCAGCTATTGTGATTGTCATCATATCAAGAGGTATACCGAGCATTCCTATAATTCCTAAGATAAAAAAAGCAGCAATAAAGTTTGGAACGACACCAATTAAAGATAGTTTAATATTTCTAAATAAAATCACAAACATTGCAAATATTCCAATCATAACCAATCCTAAAGTTAAAATTTGAGATTTAAATAAACTTTGTAATAAATTGTTAAATAAAATCAGTATTCCTGCTAATTTATAATGATCTTGTTTTATACCAAGCTCATTTTGAAGATCGTAATTTATCTTTTTAATTAAATCATTTCTTCTTAAGTTTTCTTGTGAGTCAATTATCCGTAAGCTAATACGAGCTTCATTATCTTCAATTGAAATATATGGATCTATAATTTCAGCTTTAATAGACTCAGGTATTTTTGAATACAAAACCCCCATTTCTAGAGTTCCTAAGGGCTTATCATTATTAAGTTGTGTTGCAACATCAATAATTGAAGAAAAAGATAAAACCTTTCCTACTTGTGGAAGACCATCTAAATAGTTGTGAACATTTTTAATAGTATCAATTTTATCTTTTGTGAACCAATATTTTTCTTCATTCTGTTTATCATCACTGCCCCAATCCTCAAATTCGTCATCTTCTTCAGTTACCTCTTTTTTATTTTTTGGAAATTTTAGAATAACCTCAAGAGGAGTTGTTCCCCCAAGTTTTTCATCAATTAACTTCATTCCTTTATAAATCTCAGTTTCTTTACTAAAATAATTAATAAAACTATTTTCTACTTCCAACTTACTAATTCCAACCGCACTAAGTATTATTATTATGAAAGTTAGAAAAAAAATTGGAGTTTTGTAACTTATGGAAAGTTTTCCAAGAAATTGAGTTAACTTCGATCTCTCATCTTCGTTTACTGATATATTTTTTGTAGGTACAAAACTTAACAAGGTAGGAAGTAAAGTAAAAGTTATCACAAATGAGGTTATTAATCCCAATGTCATCATCCAACCAAAATCAATAATAGGTTTAATTTCACTGAAGATCAAAGATAAAAAAGCAATTATAGTTGTTAGTACAGTGTAAAGAATAGGCCAAAACATTTTGTTAGTTGTTAGTGTTAAAATTTCTAAATTAGTTTTTGATTGGAAATTTTTTCTAAGTTGTAAAAACCTTGTACTCATATGAATATTCATTGCCATTGTTAAAATTAACATTAAAGCAATGAAGTTTGATGAGATAACAGTTACTTTCCATCCAAGTAAACCTAATAATCCAGTCATTATTACAACAGAAAAAAAACAACTGCTGATTGGAACAATGATCCAAATTATTTTTCTAAATACAAACCAAAGAGTAGCAATAATAAATAATAAAACACCTAAACCGAAAACAATAATGTCACTTTTAATAAAAGTCATCATGTCATCGGCAATCATTGGTATTCCACCTAAATAGATCTTTCCAATATCTTCGTAGCTTTTGATGACATTTCTTATTTCTAAAATATTTTCATGATTTTTTTTTTTGATTTGGTCTCGAAATAATTCTATTTCTTCTTTAGATTTTTTAGTTATGTCTTTAAGTTCTTTATTTTTCTTTAAATTTACTATGATACCGCTTGTTTTACCATCTTCGCTGATTACAAAATTTCTAAAAACAGGACTACTCAGTATTTCTTTAAACCCTCTATCTTTATCAACATCTTCATCTTTAAGAGTTTTAAAACTTTCTAATCTTTCTTGAAGAGGTGCATCTGAATTATCAAGTAGTGGAATATCTAAAAGAGTGATTACACTATGAACCCAATCTAAACTTTGAATTTTATATTTTAAACTTAATAAATTATTAATAGAAGTATCAGAAACCATTCCTTCATTAGGAGTATATGTTAGAACTAGAAAATCTTTTGATCCATATCGATCAGTTACTTCTTTTAAATATTTTAGATCAGGATCACCCTCTATTAACAATGTTTCTGAAGATGCGTCTAATCTAAAATCTTTTGAAAAATATCCAAAGGAAAGTATTGCGATTAACAAAATTATAAAAACCGACTTTGGATTTTTAAGAATTATATTTTGATACAAATGACTAATCATTTTGCCCTTTTATATTGGATATTAATTAATTTGAGTATCTTTAAATTTCGTAAATCTCTCTTCAAATTCAAGAGTTATCTTGCCAATTGGTCCGTGACGTTGTTTCCCGATTATAATTTCAGCTAAATGTGCAACTTCATTCATTTTAGCTTGCCACTCTGCATGCTCTACCGTTGCTTCTCTTGGTTCTTTTCTTTGCAAGTAATAACCCTCTCTAAAAACAAACATTACAACATCAGCATCTTGTTCAATTGATCCAGACTCTCTTAAGTCTGCTAATTGAGGTTTATGATCATCACGTTGTTCCACTTGCCTTGATAACTGAGATAAGGCTACAACTGGAACACCAAGTTCTTTAGCAATAGCTTTTAATCCTTGTGTGATTTGAGAGATTTCTTGAACTCTTCCATCTTTATTAAAAGTAGTGCCTCTCATGAGTTGAATATAATCTACTACAATCATATCCAGCCCATGAAGTCTTTTAATTCTTCTCGCCCTATTACTCATCGCTGCAATACTAATTGCTGGTGTCTCATCAATAAACAAAGGTAGCTCTGCAATATTTTTTGAAGTTTCTAAAAATTGATCAAATTGTTCATCTGAGATTCTACCACGTCTTATATCATTAGAACCAATACGTGCTTGTTCAGATAAAATTCGAGTTGATAATTGTTCAGAAGACATTTCTAAAGAAAAGAAAGCAATAGATGATTTTTTACCACTATCTTCAATATGTTTTGCGGCATTAAAGGCAATGTTTGTTGCTAAGGAGGTTTTACCCATTGAAGGGCGCCCAGCTATAATTATTAAATCTGACTGGTGCAATCCTCCAAGTTTATCATCCAAATCTCTTAATCCTGTTGGAACTCCAACTATTCCACCTTCATTTTTGTAAGCAGCAGAGGCCATTTCAATTGTTTGTTTCATTGCATCATCAAACTTGACTAAAGAAGAATTAAAAGAGCCTTTTTCTGCTAAATCGAACAACAACTTTTCAGAATTTTCAATTATACTTTGACCATTTGTATCTAGATCATTTATTTTAGCACTATCTATAGTTTGTTCAGAAATTTTGATTAATTCACGTCTAACAAACATATCATAAATAATTTTTGAATATTCCAAGGCTTGCCTTGTAGATGTGGAAAATTTTGTAATTTTTACCAAATATTCTGGCACATCTAAATCATCTTTTTCATCTTCAAAATAATTTTTTAAGGTAATAGGATTTGCCAACATGCCTTTATAAATTAAACCTTCAATGGCGTTGTAAATTTTTTGATGCATTGGATCGTAAAAATTAAGACTTGAAATTATTGTGCTAATCTCATCAAAAATTTCATTATTAACTAAGATTGAACCAATGACTGACTGTTCAGCTTCAATATTATTTGGAAGTTCTTTAAATTTATCTTTAACTATACTTAAATTATTTTCCATTTACACAATCTACAGTAAGTTTAATATTTAAAAATTTAAATAAAGTGTTGTGGATGAAATTGTATAATTACTGAATAGTTTCAGCTGACAGAACATCAATAGTAATTTCAGCATCAACCGCAGAGTGTAAAGAAACTTTTACCTTAAATTTCCCCAAAGATTTGATTTCTTGAACAGGTTGTATCATTGAAGGTTTGATATCAACTTTATCACTTTCTTTAATTAACTTCGCAATCTCTGTTGGCTTAACTGAGCCATACAATTCTTTATTTTCTGTGGATAGTTTTTTTACTGTGTATTCTTTATTATTTATTTGTTCAGAAATTTTTTTAGCTTCTAATTTTTTTTCATTATCTTTTTTTGAAAGATCAGATTTAATTTTTTCTACTTCTTTAATATTTTCTTTTGATGCATACAAAGCCTTCTTATTAGCTATCAAAAAGTTTCTAGCAAATCCTCGTTTAACATTAATAACTTCACCTATTTGCCCAATTCTTTTGACATTTTCTAATAAAATCACTTTCATTTTATAATAATGCTAAATTTCTAGCTCTTTTGATTGATAAAGATAACTCTCTTTGTTTTTTTTGACTTACATTTGTAATTCTTGACGGTAAAATTTTACCATTTTCAGACATATATTTTTTAAGTAATTTAATGTTTTTGTAATCAATCTGAGGAGCCCCTTTAACAGATAAAGGGCAGCTTTTTTTAAATTTATATTTATTTGGCTGAAAAATACTTAACTTTGCAAAATTACTCTGCTTTCCTTTTTTATTTCCACTTTGTCTTTTTGGCATAATTAACTATTTATTTTCTCTTTTTTTTCAAATTTTTCACTATCTTCTCTTTTTGTAAAATAGTTTGTATTTAAATCGAAATTTTTAACTTTGACTGTTAAGTACCTTAATAATTTTTTATCAATTGACTCATTTTTTTCTAATTCTTCTACCATTGAGCCTTTCCCTTTAATTTTGAAATGAATATAGCTACCTTTTTTATTTTTTTTTATTAGATATGTTAAATTTAAAAGACCCCAATTTTCAGTTTTTATAACTTCACCGTTATTTTTTTCTACAATTTTAGAGTATTTTTCTGTTAGTTGTTTAATTTCACTTGGAGATGCGTCTTGTCGAGCAATGATAGTATGTTCGTATAAATTCATTTAAATTCTTTAATAAAACGTGAGGATATACTATTATAATTCTTTAATTACAATAGTAAAAAGGACAATAATTAAATATTTTTCATATGTTTTCAGTTATTTTTCCAGGACAAGGCTCTCAAATGATAGGGATGGGAAAAGAGTTCTATGATAAATTTAATATTGTTAAAAATTTATTTAAAAAGGCTGATGATGTTTTGGGAATACCTTTGTCAAAAATTATTTTAGAAGGGCCGAAAGAAAAACTAGATTTAACTACCAACACTCAACCTGCTATTTTTTTGATAAGTTATTCTATTTTTCAAGTAATCAGAAAAGAATTTGATATTGACCTGCACAAAGCAAAATTTTTTGCAGGTCATTCACTTGGTGAATATTCAGCAATCGCATGTGCTGAATATCTCAGTTTTGAAGATACAATCAAAATTTTAAAAATAAGAGGAGATGCCATGCAGAACTCCGTTCCTAAAGGTGAAGGAGGGATGGTTGCGGTGCTTGGTTCTACAATTGAGGATATTGAAAAATTCTTGATTGAAAATAAAAATAATTTTTTGGTAGAAATTGCCAATGATAATTCAGAAGGTCAAATTGTAGTAAGTGGAAAAAAAATGGATTTAGAAAAATTTAGTTCTTTTTTAAAAGAGAAAAAGATCAAAAATCTAAATCTTCCAGTAAGTGCTCCATTCCACTGTAGTCTAATGAAAAATGCAACAAACATAATGAACAAAGAGCTTGAAAAATTAGAATTTAAAAAAGGAAGTAATACTCTAATTTCAAATATAACGGCAGATGAAATTTTTAATGCAGACGAGCTAAAAGATTTATTAGTTAGACAAATAGAAAATAGAGTTCGTTGGAGAGAAAGTGTAATAAATATGATAAATAAAGATGTAAATCAATTTATAGAAATTGGTCCTGGAAAAGTATTGTCAGGTTTGATTAAAAGAGTTAATAAAGACGTTGAAGTTAGATCAATTAATACTGAAGAAGATATTAAAAATATCAAGATATGAAAGATTTAAAAGATAAAAACATAATTGTAACTGGTGCTTCAGGAGGAATAGGAAATTCAATAATTGAAAAATTAAACGAATGTGGTGCTAATATTTTGGCCTCAGGAACTAGGATTGAAAAATTAGAAGCCTTAAAAAACAAATTTAAAGATATCAAAATATTAAAATTTGATATTTCTCAAAATGATAAAATTGAGGATTTTATAGAAACTTCAACAAAAGAACTTGGTGGTTTAGATTGCATAGTGAATAATGCAGGAATTACTCAAGACAATTTAGCAATTAGAATGAGTATTGAAGAGTGGAAAAAAGTAATTGATATAAATTTAACGTCTACGTTTTTATTAAGTAAATTTGCAATCAAAAAAATGCTTAAAAATAAAAAAGGTAAAATTATTAATATAACCTCTGTGGTTGGTCATACTGGTAATTTAGGGCAAGCAAATTATACAGCTTCAAAAGCTGGTATTATTGCAATGTCAAAAAGTCTTGCAATAGAATATGCAAAAAAGAATATTAATGTTAATTGTGTTTCACCTGGTTTTATTAAAACTGCAATGACAGATAAAATTGATGAAAAATTTAAAGAAATTATAATATCAAAAATACCATCAGCTAGACTTGGTGAGCCAGAAGACATTGCAAATGCAGTTCTTTTTTTGTCTTCTGAGAAATCTGATTATATAAATGGAGAGACTTTGCATGTTAATGGAGGCATGTATATGGCTTGACAAACTAAGTAATTAAACTATTAACAATTTTATAACAAAAAGGATCAATATGTCAGAAGATGTTTCGAATAAAGTTAAAAAAATAGTAGCAGACCACCTAGGAATAGATGAAGCAAAAGTAACTGAAGAGTCTAGTTTTATAGATGATTTGGGTGCAGATAGTTTAGATACAGTTGAGTTAGTAATGGCTTTCGAAGAAGAATTTGGTTCAGAAATTTCTGACAGTGAAGCAGAAAAAATTTTAACTGTTGGTGATGCTGTAAAATTTATTGAAGGCAAAGCAAACTAAATAAAATTAAATGCCCACCAAAAATGATGGGATAATGGTCATATTATCCTCTCCCTCTGGAGCCGGCAAGACAACTTTAGTAAATCTACTTTCTACACAAGATAATTTTGAGATCTCAATATCTCATACCACAAGACAGCCTCGTCCAAATGAGACATATAATAAAGATTATTATTTCGTTAATGATGACGAATTTAAAAGACTGATCAATAACGAGGAATTTTTAGAATATGCAAAAGTTTTTGATAATTATTATGGAACAACAAGAACACCTGTAATTGATAAATTAAATAAAGGACAAAATGTTCTTTTTGATATTGATTGGCAGGGAGCTGATCAAATTAAAAATAAAAAGTTAGATTATAAATTAATTACTTTTTTTATACTACCACCAAGTAAAGAAATCCTATTTGAACGTTTGTCAAACAGAGACATGAAAGATAAGCTGATAGTCGAAGAACGAATGAAACAGTTTGAGAGAGATGTTTTACATTGGATTAATTATGATTATGTAGTGATTAATGATAATTTAGATGATTGTTACTCTAAAATAAAAAAATTAATTAATGCAGAAACTACAAATGGTTCTAAAGATTATGATCTTAATTTTATAAGAAAGCATGTCGAAAAATTAACTATTTAACTTTTCGTATTCATCTGTAAGTTTATAATAAGTTTCATAATTTAGATTTTGAGGCCTCATATTAAGACCAATATTAAGTCTTTCTGCTATTTGAGAGTTTCCATTAAATAATTGATTGAAAGGTTTTTTTATCATTTTTCTTCTATGCATAAAAAAAATTCTAGTAATTTTTTCTAAATTATACGGATTTTGAATTGTATAAAAATCTTTTTTGGGTTTAAACAAAAGAAGACTACTATCAATTTTTGGTCTAGGGGAAAAACTTGAGGGTCTTATATCACAAACTTTTTCAATCTTTAATTTCCAGTTAGACAGTATGGATAAACGACCATAATTTTTTGTATCAAAATTAGCAATTATCCTATCAGCAACTTCTTTTTGAAACATCAGCACCAGACAATCAAACCAGTAATTATTTTTTAAGTTCAAGATCCATCTGCATAAAATTTCAGTTGAGATGTTATATGGTAAGTTTCCAAAGACTATTAAATTATCATCATTTAATGAATTTTCTTCAATTTTTAAAACATCATCTTTTAATATTTTGATTTTATCACCAAATATTTTATATAAATGTTCTGCAAGATCATCATCTTTTTCAATAACTATGAATTTTTTTGGATTTTTTTTTAGTAGCGCTGATGTTAAATTACCTGTTCCTGGACCAATTTCTAAAATATCTTTATTTTGTATTTCTACAACATCAGCAATTATATTGATTATATCTTTATCTATAAGAAAATTTTGACCAAGACTTTTTTTTGCTTTTATCATCTTAAATCTAAAAATTTAAGCGCCTTGATCAAACTTTTAGGATTTGAAATATTTTTTCCGAACATTTTTTCGTTTGGACCATGGTCTGGTGTAACTCTTAGAAAAGGCAAGCCCATAGTTACATTTATAGCATCAAATTCATAAAGAGTTTTAATTGGAGTTAATACTTGATCATGAAACATACCCACAATAACATCAAATTTTTTTCTGTTTGTTTTTAAAAATATTGTATCAGCTGAATAGGGGCCCTTAACATTAATCCCCTTTTTTAATTTATTTTTAATTGCAGATGAAACAATTCTTTTATCTTCATTAAATTTTAATATGCTTTCACAATGTGGGTTTAATCCTACCACTGCTATTTTTGGTTTAATTTTTAGGTGTTTCCTATAAAAATCATTTAAAATCTCAATCTTTTCTTCAATTAATTTTCTTGTTATTTTTTTCGCAACCAAACTAATTGGCAAATGGGTGGTTACAGGGCAAACAGATAAATTTTTGTTATATATCAGCATACCTGTCTTTCTTGAAAATCTGCTAGAAATAAATTCTGTTACACCTAAAAATTTTTTGTTTAAAAATTCATGTTTATTTATAGGTGCATTGATCAGCTTATTTGAACAACCATTTTTAATCAAA
>QCNX01000025.1 GCA_003210015.1 Pelagibacteraceae bacterium AG-426-P20
GCTTGGTACGATAATGAATGGGGTTTTTCAAACAGAATGTGTGATATAGCTGAACATATACACAAAATTTCTTAATGAAAAGCATCAAAGAAGTAAAAAGTCTTAGTGGCAAAAGAATATTACTAAGATTAGATCTGAATGTTCCTATTGTGAATGGAAAAATTGCAGATACAACCAGAATAGATAAAATATTACCAACTCTAAAATTTTTAATTAAAGAGAATTCAAAAATTATAATCTTATCCCATATTGGAAGACCTAAAGGTAAGATTGTAAAGAATCTTTCTCTTAAACCAATTTGTGAAGATTTAGAAAATAAATTAAATCAAAACGTTAAATTGATTACAAAAAATATAAGTGAAATAAGTGATGAAGATTTTTCTAAAAATGACACAGAACAAATAATTATGTTAGAAAATATTAGATTTTATTCAGAGGAAGAAAAAAATGATCCTATTTTTGCAAAACATTTAGCTAGCCTAGCCGATATTTATGTTAATGATGCGTTCTCGTGCTCTCATAGAGCTCATGCATCAATTCATGAAATTACAAATTTATTACCATCATATTCTGGTTTACAACTAGATTTGGAGATAAATGCTTTAAAAAAGATAACTTCAGAAATTAAGAAACCTATTACTTGCATAATTGGAGGCTCTAAAATCTCCACTAAAATCAATGTAATTAAAAATTTAATACCTAAATTTGATAACATTATTATCTTGGGTGCTATGGCAAATAATGTAATCAAATATATGGGAAATAACATTGGAAAATCTTTACAAGAAAATAACTCCGACTTACTTATTGAGGAAATTTTTTCGCTTTCGAAAAAAAAAGAATTGTAAGATAATATATCCAGAAGATGTTGTTGTAGCAAAAAATTTCAATGGGAATCCTCAAATTAAAGAGCTTAACGAAATTTCTTTAGATGAAATGATCTTGGATATTGGTCCAAAAACTATTGAGATTGTTTGTAGTCTTATAGATAAAAGTAAGACAATTTTATGGAATGGACCCGCTGGATTTTTTGAAAATGATAACTTTGCAAATGGAAGTATTAAAATCGCTGAGAAAATAATTAAAAACAATAAATCTAACAAAATTTATTCTGTTGCTGGAGGTGGAGATACGGTTTCATTATTAAACAATTTAAACGCAATTAATAATTTTAATTTTGTTTCAACTGCCGGTGGAGCTTTCTTAGAATACCTTGAAGGTAAAGAACTTCCTGGTATAAAAGCTTTAAATTAAAATGACAGAACTTAATAAAATTGCATTAAAGATAATTTCAAACGGTAAAGGAATACTTGCTGCAGATGAAAGTAATGGGACTATGACAAAAAGATTAGATGCAGTAAATGTTCCGTCCACACCTGAGAATAGACTTCTTTTTAGAGAAACCCTTTTTTCTTCAGAAAGTATGAAAGATTGTATTGGAGGTGTTATCTTATATGATGAAACAATAAATCAATCAGTGAGTTCTGGTAAAACAGTTGCTGAGAGTATTTTAGAATCAGGAGCAGTGCCAGGAATTAAAGTTGATACTGGTGCAAAGGTTTTAGCGAATTCAGTTGAAGAAAAAGTTACAGAAGGTTTAGATGGTCTAAGAGAAAGATTAAAAAAATATTATGAAAAAGGTGCAAGATTTACAAAATGGAGAGGTGTTTATAATATAAATAAATTTCATCCAAGCAAACTTGCCATACACTCAAATGCACATGCTTTGGCTAGATACTCTGCATTAGTTCAAGAATGCGGAATGGTTCCAATAGTTGAACCAGAAGTATTAATGGATGGAGATCATTCAGCAGAAGATTGCCTGAGTAAAACTTCTGAAGTAATTAAAAAATGTTTTGAAGATTTAATCTTGCACAAAGTTGATTTGACAGGTGTCATATTAAAACCAAATATGATTTTACCTGGGGATAAATCTAAAGATAAAATTTCTAAAGAAGAAATATCCTCGAAAACCCTTGAGTGCCTCAAAAATTCTGTTCCAAAAGAAGTGCCTGGAATTGCATTCTTATCAGGTGGTCAGTCTGAAATTCAAGCTACAGAAAATTTAAACTTAATAAATAAAAACAATAACACTGATTTCATAATGACTTATTCGTTTGGTAGGGCTCTTCAACAAAGTGCTCTTAAATTTTGGTCAAAAGATATTAAGAATATAAAAGGGACTCAAAATATTTTTAATCATAGAGCTAAAATGTGTACACTTGCTGCTCAGGGAAAATGGTCTAGCAATCTTGAAAATAAATAAAAAAAAATTTGTTTATCTTATCTCCCCAAATAAAATAAGTAACAAATTTTATCAAAATCTTGATAAAGTTTTACAGAGTGGTAAAGTTAGTTTTTTTCAAATCAGACTTAAAAAATACTCTTTTAAAAAAAAAATAATTATTGGAAAAAAAATTAAACAAATTTGCAAAAAAAATAAAGTAAAACTTTTAGTTAATGATGATCCTATTTTAACAAAAAAACTTAAGGCTGATGGTTGTCATTTAGGGCAAAAAGATACAGATATAATCAAAGCACGAAAAATATTAGGCAATAAGATAATAGGTATTACATGTCATAACTCTATTAAATTAGCAAAGATTGCTATTAAGAATAAAGCAAATTATTTAGCTTTTGGAGCATTTTATTTAACCAAAACAAAAAAAGTTAAGCACAAAGCAAATATTAAAATTTTAAATGCAGTCAAAAAGTTGAGTAAAACTCCAATAGTTGCCATTGGAGGCATCAATTCTACCAATTATAAAAATCTATTATTGAACAATGCGAATTTTTTAGCTATTTCAGGTTACATTTGGAATAATAAAAAGTACAAACCCTTTGAGGCTATAAAAAGATTAAAATGAAAATTAATGCTGGAGAAATAAGAGTAGGAATGCTTTTAGAATTCAAAGATGACTTGTGGCAAGTTTTAAAAACTCAACATGTAAAACCTGGAAAAGGTGGTGCGTTTGCTCAAGTTGAAATGAAAAGTGTTAATAAAAACACTAAATTAAATGAAAGATTTAGATCAAGTGAAACAGTAGAAAAAGCTTCATTAGAGGAGGCTAATTATAATTTTTTGTATGAAGATGATAGTAATTATTTTTTTATGAATCCAAAATCTTTTGAACAAATTGAAATAAAAAAGAGCATTGTAGGAAATAAAGGAAAATTACTTACTGAAAACCTTGAAGTTTCAGTAAACTTTTATAATGAAAAACCTATTTCAGTAGATTTACCAAATCAGGTAAATTGTAAAATAGATTCTACAGATGTTGCATTAAAAGGTCAGACTGTATCCTCTTCTTATAAGCCAGCCATATTAGATAATGGATTAAGCATTCAAGTGCCTCCATTTATTGAATCAGGAGATGAAGTTGTTATTGATACAAGAAATCTTGAATATATAAAAAAAATTTAATTTTGTGAATTCAATTTCAGCAAATCTTAATATAATGATTAAAGCATGCGAAAAAGCATCTAAAATTCTTATAAGAGATTTTGGTGAAATTGAAAAATTACAAGTTTCAAAAAAAGGCCCATTAGATTTTGTTACAAATTCAGATCTAAAAGCTGAAAAAATAATCATTGAAGAATTAAAAAAAGCTAGACCCAATTATTCTATCATTAGTGAAGAAAATGGAATTGAAAATAATAAAGATAAAAACAATACTTGGATTATTGATCCAATTGATGGCACGATAAACTTTTTACATGGTGTTCCTCATTTTGCAATTTCAGTTGCTCTTAGATCAAATGAAAAGATAGTTTCAGGACTTATATTTGATCCAATAAAAAATGAAATGTTTTATGCTGAAAAAGAAAATGGTGCCTTTTTTAATAATCACAGAATTAAAGTTTCAAAAAAAAACGAGTTAGATGATTGTCTATTTGCAACAGGAGGATCGATTGAAAAAGAATTAAATTTGTCATACAGAAAATCAGGATGTGCGGCTCTTGATATGGCATATGTGGCGGCAGGGCGATATGATGGTTTTTTTCAATATAATTTAAACCTATGGGATATTGCTGCAGGTATAATTCTAGTGGAAGAAGCTGGTGGGATAATTAATGAAATTGATCTATCCACTAATAAAAAAATCAAAATTATTGCCTCTAGTGCTAATATTAATTCAAAATTACTAGTAAAATTAACTAACTTTTAATTGTTTTAAAAAAATCTTTTGCTATAAGTGCGACATGAAAAAAAATATTCATCCTAATTATCATAAAATTAAAGTTGAAATGACTGATGGTTCTCAATTTGAAACTAAATCGACTTGGGGTAAAGAAGGCGAAGTTTTAAAATTAGAAATTGATCCAAAGTCTCATTCTGCTTGGACAGGTGGTAAACAAAAATTAATGGATAAAGGTAGAATAAGTAAATTTAATAAAAAATTTCAAAATTTTAAATCAGAAAAAAAAAATTAAATGTCTAACGCACCATTAATGCCAATGGCAACTGCTGTTTGGCTTGTTGAAAATACAACTCTTACATTTACGCAAATTGCAAATTTTTGTAAACTTCATCAAGTAGAAGTTCAAGGTATTGCGGACGGCGAAGTTGCAAAAGGTATAAAAGCTTATAACCCAATAATATCCGGTCAATTAACAAGAGAGGAAATTGAGTTGTCGTCAAGGGATCAAAATAGACCTTTGCAAATTAAAAGTAATGACATCGAAATTTCTAATTCTGAAAAAAAAACCAAAAAATATATTCCATTATCTAAAAGGCAAGATAAACCAGACTCGGCTTTGTGGTTAATAAGACAGCACAATTTTTTAAAAGACTCTCAAATTGCTAAATTAGTTGGTATTACAAAAAATTCTGTGACCTCTATAAGAAATAAAAGTTATTGGAATTATAACAATTTAAACCCTAAAGATCCAGTAGCCTTAAACTTATTTGCTCAAAAAGATTTGATTGAAGCTATAGAAAAAGCAGAAAGAAGAATTAAGAGAGAGAAAAAACAAAAAGAAAAAGAAAGACTTTCCCAGCAAGAAAAATAAAAATAATAAAACTAATGGACATAAAAATATAAAAATGTTAGTTACTCACTTTTTTGGAGGTAGTTATTAAAATAGAAGTTAAAGATAATAATGTTGAACAAGCTCTTAGGGTTTTAAAAAGGAAACTCCAAAGAGATGGTTTCTTTAAAGTAATAAAATTAAAAAATACTTACGAAAAGCCATCAGAGAAAAAAAAGAGAATTCTTCAAGAAAATATAAAAAGAGTTAAGAAACTAAATAAACTTAAAAATAGAATTTAAGTATACCGCGGGGTGGAGCAGTCTGGTAGCTCGTCAGGCTCATAACCTGAAGGTCGGCGGTTCAAATCCGTCCCCCGCAACCAATTTTTTAAATATTTTAATTATGATTTTTTTTTGAATGATTTGTTTAATTTAATTTCAAATTTTTTAATCAAATTTAAGATCCTATTTGAAACATTTCCATCTCCAAAAACTGTGGATGGTTTCATACTTGTATTGTTAAAATAAATCACAGCTTTTAAGATTTTATTATAATCATAACCTGTTAAAATATTTGTTTTATTAATAATGCTCAGCTGTCTCTCTGTGGTGGTCCTAATTGTAATACACGGAACACCAAGCAAAGAGGACTCCTCTTGAATTCCTCCAGAGTCTGTAAAAATAATTTTACTATTTTTCATAATTGTTAAAAAATCAAGAAATTCTAAAGGTTTGGTAATCTTAATAAAATTAAGTTTTTTAATATTAAGCTTATTAATTATTTTTTTTGTTCTAGGGTGAACGGGAAATAAAAATTTTGTACTAAATTTCTTTCCAATTTTTTCAAAATCAATAATTAGTTTATGAAATTTTTTTGGATCATCTACAGTTTCTGGTCTATGCAATGTAATCAAAAAATACTTTTTTTTATTTAAGCCAAAGCTTTTTAAAATACTATTTTTCTTGATTAATTTAATATTATCTTTGATTACATCTGAAATAGTATTACCTACTGTATAAATTTTTTTATTAATATTTAATCTTTCTTTGCTTAAATTTTCAAAATCAAATTTTGTGGGAGTAAAAAGTATATTAGAAAGTTGATCAATTAATTTTCTATTAATTTCTTCTGGCATTCTTTCATCGAAAGATCTAAGACCTGCCTCAACATGAATTATTTTAATTTTTTTTTCGTCATCAAAATATTTTCTATTATAAATTGATGCCGCAAAACATCCTGCAAATGCGGTATTAGTATCACCTTGAACTATTAAATAATTAGGCTTTTCTTTATAAAGAATATTTTCTATTCCTTTAATAGTTTTAGAAAAAAAACCGCCATAGGTAGAGCTTGAGGCTTTTACATTATATTTGGGTTTTGGTATTTTAAAAAAATTAAAAAAAACTTCACTCATTATATTAATGTAATGTTGGTTTGTATTAATTAGAAAAAAATTTATCTTTTTTTTTTTTAATATATTAATCAATGTAGCTAATTTTATAATTTCAGGTCTTGTAGATAAAACGATGCAAATTTTCATATTTTTGTAAATATTGAAAGGTTGAGTTATTTCTATATAGTAAATTTTTATACAAATAAAATAATAAAATAATCACAAATTTTAATGATTAAAAAAAATCAAGAAATTATTATTTCCTTAGTATTAGTTTTAATTCCCATTATATCACTGTTTACTGGTTTCGTTTTAAATGAAGATTTGTCAACAGGTGGGTCTAGATGGGATTTTAATATTACTTGGCCGGTAGTAATCGATTATTCAAATTTTAATTTCTTAGATGCTAGTTACGAAAGTGGTGTTAAGCCTCGCCACTTTCCATTTCATTATATGTTACTAGCTACAACATATAAAATATTTAATGATCAAAATTTAGTAAGAATAATTTATTTATTTTTTAGTTTACTAATGCCTTTTTTTTTATATTTAAATTTATCCAAAATTTATGATAACAAAAACAACTTAGTCTTAATTTTTAGTTTTAGTTTCCTATTTTTCCCTTTTTTTAGATCATCTGCATTATGGCCAAACGCACATCTGACAGCATTAATATTCTTTCTGATAAGTAATTTTTTTTATTTGAAAGCTATAAAGCAAAATAAATATTTTTATAAAAGTTTAAATTTATTTTTTTTAGCATTAGCAACATATACTTTACAAACTTATGTGATTTTGTTTGTATTCTATTTATATAAATATTTGAGAGCTGAAACAAAAAAAAATTTTTTAAAACTTTTTATATTTTGTGTTTTTTTAGGAATACCAGCTTTATATTTTTTAGCTCTAAATGAAAGAATGCTAAAGTTACCAATTACACATAATCTATTTTATACGATTACAAATAACTTTTCGATAATATTTTTTTTACTTCTTTTTATCTTATTTAATAATCACAATTACAAAATCTTATTAAATCAATTTAAATCATTAAAAATAGTTGAAATCTTTTCAATTATACTTCTTTTTATAATAATAATTTATAACCTAGATTATAACCTATTAAATTCAAATATGCGTGGTGGTGGTTTTTTTTACAAAATATCGCATTTTGTTTTTGATAATAATGTAATTTTTTTAATTTCTTTCTTTTTTGGTTTATTTACAATTTTTTTATTGATCAAAGAAGATTTTAATTTTTTGTATATTTTAATTTTGATAAATATAATGGGATTAAATTATCAAATTTATCAAAAATATTTTGAACCATTATTTTTAGTTATGGTTTTAATCTTATTTAAAAATTCCTTTTCTAAAAATCTTATAATTGAAAAAAAATACGTATTATCTTTTTATTTATTGATTGTTTCTTATTATTTATTAGCCTTAATAAATCTATTTAATGGCTTTACATTTAAAATGGCAGCTTAATATTTATTATCATGAATTATTTACCTGGTCCTTTGATCATTAAATCGATGGTAAGTAATATTGTTCGTGTCAAGTTCATCTTGCTAGCTCCAATTTTGGAGTTATAGCTCAGTTTAAAAGGTATCTCAGATAATTTTAAATATTTAAATTTATTTGTTAAAAAAATAATTATTTTACCTGCTATATTAAAGTCTTCATTTTTAAAAAAATTTTTATTCTTCAATAATTCTCTAATTAAGTGTGATTTATAAACTCTAAAATTGCATGTATAATCGTTTAAATTTTTAAATGGATATAAAATCTTAAAAAAAAATTTAGCACCAGCACTAAGAAAATGTCTCCACATACTTACTCCGTTTACAATTGAACCAGGTTGAAAACGAGAAGCGATAACTATATCACTGGACTTTTCTATCTCTTTTATCATTCTATCAATAATCGAAATTGGATGAGTATTGTCGCTATCCAAGGTAACAATCAAATCATCAGAATTTGCAAGTTTTATAATTTTTTTAAAACCCGATTCCATTGTAATACTTAAACCTTTATTCCTGCTATGTCGTAAGTAGTATAATTTAAAACTATATTTTTTTTTTGCTATTTTTTTTGTATTATCTGAAGAAAAATCGTCAATCAGTACGACTCTTATATTTTTTCTTACAATGGTGAGTTTTTCAATTTTTTTAAAAATTTCGATAAGATTTTTTTCCTCATTAAAGGCTGGTAACATAATGTAAATCATTTATTTCTTTCAAGTTTAAACTGATAAAATACAATTTAGATTTAATCAAAGTATACTTTAAACAATAGCAATAAAGACTAACTTTTCAATGGAAAATAAAAATTTTTAATTAGCAATTTTAATTATATAATTTATATATTTGAATAAATTAATCATGTTTGTAGACCTAGGAAAAATAAAATACACATCAAAATCAAAAAAAATTGCTGTCGATTTAAATTCAATAAAAGAAGGCGTTAATTTTACAGAAGAATTTATTATATTTAAAGAAACAGACAAATTTTCTATATATGATCGGATTTGTGATCATAATAGTGGAAAATTGATTTCAAAAAATGGAAGAACTTTTTGTCCTATGCATAATTGGGAATTTATACCTGAGACTGGTACTTACAAGAATGGTTTAGTTAAAAAAAAGAAAGATTTTGAAATTAAAAAAAATCATTTAACAGTCGAAAATAAAGATTTTCAACCAGAAATTAAATGTTTCGATAAAGATCTTAATATTAAGATAAGATATATTAATCATGCATTTTTAATTATTGAGAGCAATGATTTTAAATTTGCAACTGATCCGTGGGCACTTGGTCCAGCTTTTAATACTGGTTGGTGGCTAAAACATAAAACAATTAAAAATTGGAAAGAAGAACTTAATAGTTGTGATTTTATCTACATAAGCCATAATCATCCAGATCACTGTCATGAATTAACACTTTCTTACATAAATAGAGACATCCCAATTGTAGTGCCAAATTTTATTACTGACTCGACAGGGTTACTAATTAAAGATTTTGGATTTGAAAAAATTCATAAAATGAATTTCGAACAACAATATCAATTTAAAAATACAGATTTGATTTTTACGATATTTAAATCTGGAGATTTGAGAGACGACTCTGGTTTTTACTTTAGTGCAGGTAATTTCAAAGGTTTACTTACTGTTGACGCAAATAATTTAAATTTTCTTAAACTTCCAAAAGTCGATTTATTTGCATCAAGTTTTGCAGGTGGCGCGCACGGATATCCTCTTAACTGTGAAAATTATAATTTGAAGGATAGAATAAAAATGGTTCAAATCGATAAAACGTTTATTAAAAGAACTAAATTTAAATATATTGAACGAATTAAACCTAGTTATTTTTTGCCATACGCAGGTTTTTTTAAAGAAAAATTAAAACGTGATAATATTTATATAAAATATAATAAAAAAAATGATACTAAGGATTACGTTGATATTTGTAAAAAATATAATGTAAATTTACTTGATCCAGAAAAAAAAGATGTATTTGAATTTAGTAAAAATAAAAAATTTAAATCATCAAAATATAAAGGTAAATATTTTAAAGATTTTAGTTCAAAAACATACTTGAATTATTATTTAAAAAAATATCAAGATATAGATTTAGAATATATCGAAAACTATTTTTCAAATTGCAATTTTCATGATGGATCAAAATTGTATATTTCTTTAACAAATGATGATTTTGAGGTTAAAAATTTAAATTTTAAAGTAGAATTTTCAGAAAAAATAAAATTTTTTGTTTTAGAAAAAAATCTATCTAATCATTTAAATGATGACACTAATTATTTACATCTAAAAATTAGAAAAGAATCTTTTTTAAATACTATTTATAATAAAAGATCTTGGGAAGATATATCAATAGGTTTTCAAAATAGACAATATAGAAAGCCAAATATTTATAATAGTAAATTTTGGTTTCATTTTAGTAATATTTATGTATCAAAAAAATATGTTAAATCTCAAACCAATTGTTCGGCTTGCATTAGCTTGAACCAAGACATACATAATATTATGTTTAAATAATTTCTCAGACGTTTTAAAAATTTATATTTTAAAATTTGACTTTTTACTATCAACAAGGAACAACTTAACAGTTTCATTTGTTAGCTGATCAAATGATTTTCCAAAATTTTCAATTTTTTCAATTATAGTCGGCGGGATAGTAATTATATGACAACCTATTTTTTTTGATTGTGTATAATTATATGGTTCTCTAACACTGGCCCATAAAATTTCTACATTTTTAAAATTTTTTGCCAATCTTATGCTTTTTGTAATCTCTGGTATAGGATCCTTGCCTGCATCCCCCATTCTTCCTGCAAAAATTGAAATTATTACTTTTGTTTTTTTATCTATTACTTTTAAAATTTGTTCCGTCTGTTTTGATTTATAAACTGCGGTTATATTCAATTTTATTTTATTTTTATTTAACTCTTTAATTACCTTACCTGTAAATTTATTTTTTGAGTTTACAACTGGGACTTTCACGTAAACATTATTCCCCCAAGAGTTTATCTTAAGGCCCTGCTCTATCATTCTTTTGTCATCATCAGCAAAAACTTCTAAAGAAATTGGTTTATTTTTACAAATTTTCAGTATTTTTTTTGAGTAAGATTCATAATTTTTAGCACCAGCTTTTCTCATCAGGCTGGGATTTGTGGTAAAACCTTTAACTATTTTTTTTTTATTAAATTTTTTTATAAACCCAATATCTGCAATGTCACAAAAAATTTTTGTATTCATGTATTTTATAAATTTTTTGTAATGTCTTCTGTCATTTTTTTTGCATCAGCAAATAACATCAATGTGTTTTCTTTATAAAATAAATCGTTATCAATTCCTGCATATCCTGGAGAAAGACTTCTTTTCACAAATAAAACAGACTTACATTTTTCAACATCTAATACTGGCATACCATAAATAGGGCTTTGAGGGTCAGTTTTTGCAACTGGATTTGTCACATCATTTGCACCTATTACAAAAGCAACATCTGCATTAGCAAAATCATTATTTATTTCCTCTAACTCAAAAACTTCATCATATGGTACATTTGCCTCAGCCAATAAAACATTCATATGGCCTGGCATTCTTCCTGCTACAGGATGGATAGCATAGGAAACTTTAATATCATTTTTTTTTAGTGTATCTACCATTTCTCTTAATGCATGCTGTGCTTGTGCAACTGCCATTCCATAACCTGGAACAATAATAACTGAAGATGCATTCTTCATCAAAAATGCTGCATCATCTGCATTGCCGCTTTTTACAGGTCTTTGTTCTGTCTTTTTATCGCCTGTGGACTCAGCCGTAGCACCGAAACCACCTAATATAACATTAAAGAAAGATCTATTCATTCCTTTACACATTATGTATGAGAGAATTGCACCTGATGAACCAACTAAAGCTCCTGTAATGATTAAGGCAGTATTCTCCAAAGTAAAACCAATTCCAGCAGCAGCCCAACCTGAGTATGAATTTAACATTGAAATTACAACTGGCATATCCGCTCCACCTATTGGAATAATAATTAAAAAACCAATTAAAAAAGAAACTGCGATTAATATCCAAAACAAATTAGAGGACTGAGTAGAGCACAAATAAAAAGTTAAAATTATTATTGAAACTAATATTAATGCATTTAACGCATGTTGACCTTTGAAGGTAATAGGGGCTCCTGACATTATTCCTTGAAGTTTTAAAAATGCGATAACTGACCCTGAAAAAGTAATTGCACCAACTGCTGCTCCTATTGCCATTTCTACCAGGCTTGCTAACTTTATGTTTCCTGGTGTTCCAAGGCCAAAAGCCTCTGGATTAATAAAGGCAGAAATTGCAACAAATACAGCAGCCAATCCTACTAAACTGTGAAAACCTGCAACCAATTCTGGCATTGCAGTCATTGGAATTTTATAAGCTATAAATGCACCAATGCTACCACCAATAGCTAAAAATATTAATACATAAACAAATCCAGATGTAAAATTACCTACAGATAAAAATGTAACAGTAACTGCTATTAACATTCCAATTATACCAAATAAATTTCCTTGTCTTGAAGTTTCTGGTGAAGACAGTCCTCTTAAAGCTAAGATAAATAACACGCCTGATATTAAATATAAAGTTGCCGAAAGGTTCGCTGACATTATTTATCCTTTTTCTTTTTTTTATACATAGCAAGCATTCTTTGAGTAACTAAAAATCCTCCAAAAATATTTACTGCAGCTAAAATAATTGCTAAAAAACCATAAATACTTGATGATGAAAATATAACTTCTTCATTACCAGATAATGCAGCAATTATTGCACCCACTATAATTACTGATGATATTGCATTGGTTACAGACATTAAAGGAGTATGAAGAGAAGGTGTAACACTCCATACAACATAATAACCAATAAATATCGAAAGGATAAATATGCTTAATCTAAAAATAAAAGGATCTATTTCCATAATTCTATTTCATTAAAGTTTTTTCAATAATTTCATCTTCTAAATTAATATTAATTTCATTTTTTTCTTTATCATACAAATTTGAAACAAAATTAAATACATTTTTTGCATATAAATTAGATGCAGAAGTGGGAAGTTTATTTAGAATATTGCTTTCACCCATAATTTTAATTCCGTTATTATCTATAATTTTATCCACCTCTGTAAAAGCAGTATTTCCACCTTGAATTGCCGCCAAATCATAAATTATTGATCCAGCTTGCATATTATTAATCATTGACTCCTTAATTATTAGTGGAGCTTTTCTTCCAGGAATCAAGGCTGTACAAATCACAATGTCAATTTTCTTTAAAGTTTCACCCAGTAGTTCTTCTTGTTTTTTTTTAAAATCATCTGATGCTTCTTTTGCATATCCACCCTCAGTTTCAAGGTTTTCTGATCCTTCAACAGTAAGAAACTTGCCTCCTAAGCTTTCAACTTGTTCTTTTGAGGCCATTCTAACATCTGTTGCAAAAACAATTGCACCCATTCTTTTTGCTGTAGCTATAGCTTGCAATCCTGCAACACCAGCACCAACAACTAAAACTTTTGCTGCAGGAACTGTTCCTGCTGCAGTCATCATCATTGGAATAGCCTTTTCAAAATTAGCAAATGACTCTACTACAGCTTTATATCCAGCAAGATTAGCCTGTGAAGAGAGTATATCCATTGATTGTGCTCGGGTAATTCTAGGAAGTAATTCTAAAGAAAAAATATTAATCTTTTTTTTTACAAGCTGATCAATTTTTTCTTTATTTTCATAAGGGTTAAGAACTCCTATGCAGGTTTGATTTTCTTTTAATAATTCATTTTTATCTTCTGACAACAATCCTAACTGGACAATGACATTAGCTG
>QCNX01000026.1 GCA_003210015.1 Pelagibacteraceae bacterium AG-426-P20
ACTGACATCTTTTTCGATTATTTTTAATTCATTTTTAATTTGATTAATTAAATTTTTATTCAATTTTTTTTTATCTTTATAAAAAAGTTCACATACTTTTGTTGAAATTATAAACCCTGGTGGAACTGGAAGACCCATTCTTCGCATTTCAGAAAGATTTGCTCCTTTTCCTCCTAGAAAATTTTTAGGATTTTTAATTTTTTTTGTATCTTTTGATTTGAAATTTAAAATTAATTTATTCATTAATATCTTCAATTAAATGGAAATCTGTATAATTTTCAAACGTTTTACATAAGATATTAATAAGTTCCAGTCTATTTTTTTTTATAGAAGTGTTTTCATCATAATGCTATTAGAAAAGGTTTAGGAAAGAAAATTTTTGAGAAGGATAAATTAAAATATGATTTATTAGAGATTGCACCAGAAATATTAAAATTTTCACAACCTGTTTGGCTTAAAATTGATGAATTTAAAAAACAAAAAAAGAGAGTCTTATTTGAGGGGGCTCAGGGAATTTTGTTAGATGTAGACCATGGAACCTATCCTTACGTTACATCATCTAACACAGTTGCTTCAACTGCTGCAACTGGATCAGGTTGTGGTCCAAATTCAATTAATTATGTCCTTGGTATCACAAAAGCCTATACAACAAGAGTTGGAGAAGGTCCTTTTCCAACAGAACTAACAGATGATGTTGGAGATTTGCTTGGGACTCGAGGAAAAGAATTTGGAACTGTAACTAGCAGAAAAAGGAGATGTGGTTGGTTTGATGGCGTTCTTGTTAGGCAAACGGTAAAAATTTCAGGCATAGATGGTATTGCGCTAACTAAACTGGATGTTCTCGATGAATTAGATGAAATTAAAATGTGTGTGGAGTATGATCTGGACGGAAAAAGGATTGATTACTTACCTGCTGCAGTTGAAGATCAACTAAAAATAAAACCAGTATATCAAACTTTTTCTGGATGGAAAACTTCTACAAACGGAATAAAAAACATAGACTCTTTACCAGAAAATGCGAAAAAATATATCTATGCTATTGAAGACTTTATTGGAGCTAAATTATCAAGTGTTTCTACAAGTCCAGAGAGAAAAGATACAATTTTAATAGAAAATCCTTTTGAAATTTAATTAATTGGTAAAAGATTTCTAGATTTTGCTAATAACAACATATGTTTTTGAAGTTTTTCAAAAGCTTTATTTTCAATTTGTCTTACTCTTTCTCTGCTAATTTTAAATTTTTTACTTAAGTCTTCTAAGGTTGTTGGCTCATCATTTAACCTTCTTGCATAAAGTATTTCTTTTTCTCTTTGATTTAAAACTTTAATTGAATTTTTTAACATATCTTTTCTTTGTTCCATCTCTTCTTGATGTGCAAATTTAAGATCATGATCTAATTCCTTATCAACCAACCAATCTTGCCATTCATCACCATCTTCTCCTACCTGTGCATTCAGAGAAAATTCTTTTCCTGATAATCTTCTGTTCATTGAAATAACTTCTTCTTTACTTACATCAAGTTTATTTGATATTTCATTCAAATGTTCTTCTCTTAAATCTCCTTCAGATCGAGGAGCAATTTGATTCTTTAATTTTTTTAAATTAAAAAATAATTTTTTTTGTGCGGCAGTTGTTCCAATCTTAACTAAACTCCATGATCTTAAAATGTATTCTTGTATTGATGCTTTTATCCACCACATAGCATATGTTGCTAGTCTGAATCCTTTTTCAGGTTCAAATTTTTTAACTGCCTGCATCAAACCAACATTGCCCTCAGAAATCATTTCGTTAACAGGTAAACCATAACCCTTGTAACCCATAGCTATTTTTGCAACTAATCTTAAATGACTTGTAACAAGTTTTTCTGCTGCTTTTATATTTCCAGTTGTTTTCCAATTTTTCGCTAACATATATTCTTCTTCAGCTGCCAACATTGGAAATTTTTTAATTTGCTCTAAGTAAGCAGACAGTCCTCCCTCATTTGAAAGAGCAGGTAAATTGTTAAAAGTAGTACTCATGGTTGTATTTATTTAATTTACTATTTTAAATTTTCAATAACTTATTCGTTAGTGTTTCTAAGCATTTTTAATAAATTATTTAGCTCTTTTGGCAAAATTGAAGAAAATATCATTTCTTCATTAGTTTTAGGATGAACAAAGCCCAAAGTTTTTGCATGTAAAAACTGCCTATTTAACCTTGAAATTGAATTCTCTAATTTTAAATCAACATTCTTTATTTTTTTATATTTCTTTTTATACTTGTCGTCTCCAACAATACTATTTCCCAAAGAAGTCATATGAACACGTATTTGATGTGTTCTTCCAGTCTCTAATTTACACTCTATCAAACTTAATGTTGGTGTTTTATTATTTTCAAAAACTTCTATTGTTTTGTAATTTGTTATTGCACGTTTACCTTTAGAAATGCTTACTTCCATTAATTGCCTATTTTTTGAGCTTCTTGTTATAAAAGTATTAATCTTACCAGAGGAAGGTCTCAATTTACCCCATACCAAAAGTTGATACACTCTTGTGATTGTATGATTGTTAAATTGTTTTGATAAATTCTCATGTGTTATATTATTTTTTGCAATAACAACTAAGCCAGATGTATTTTTATCTATTCTGTGAACTATTCCCGGTCTTAGTTCATCACCAATAGTTGAAAGAGAGTCTTTATTATAATGAATTAATGCATTTACAATTGTTTTGTCATAATTCCCAGCTCCTGGATGCATAATTATGCCTGCTGGTTTATCTATTATTAATAAATCATCATCTTCATAAATTATTTTTAATTTATAATTGTAAGGTTTTAATGAAGCTTCTTTGGGTTTAGGAATTTGTAAATATAATTTATCACCAACATTAACTTTTTTTGAAGGACTTTTTATGACTTCATCATTTAGTTTAAGTTTTTCTTTTAATATTAAATTTTTAATTCTAGTTCTGCTAATCAAAATTTCTCTTTTGTTAATTAGCACATCAACTCGCAGATTATTCTCACTTTCTTCAACTATAAAATTAATGTTTTTTTTCATAAAATGTAATATTAATACTATATGCGCTTGTAGCTCAACTGGATAGAGCGCCTGACTTCGGATCAGGAGGTTCTGGGTTCGACTCCTAGCAGGCGCGCCATTTTGTTTTATATTTTGAGGCCCTACTTAATCTATCGTTAATAGTTTTACCAATTCCTTCATTTGGAATTTTCTCAACAGCAATCATATTATACCCATCTTTTTTTATTTTTCTCAATAAAGAATATAAATTTTTTGCAGATTGTTTAAGATTACTTTTTTTACTTAAATAATAATAATTTTTTAAGGTATTTTTTCTTTTTTTTATCAAAATAAATGCTTCATTTTTTTTTGGTTTTTTTATATTGACTCTAAGTGGTATGCCTGGTGAATAATGAAGAAATGATTGACCAGGTGCAATCTTTTTATTTGGATTAGTTTTAATAAAAATTTTTTTTTTTAATATTTTTTCTATTTTTAAATAATCTAATCCACCGAATCTTAAAATTGTAGGTTTTTTAATTAGATTTATGATTGTTGACTCTAAACCAATCTGAGATTTACCACCATTTAATATATATTTGAGTTTAGATCCAAATTCTTCAATAACATCTGAAGCTTGAACTGAACTTAATTTGTTTGATATATTTGCACTAGGTGCAGCTAAAGGATATTTTAAATTCTTAAGAAGTTTTTTAAACAATGGGTGTTTGGGAAAACGAACAGCAAGACTTTTTTGTTTATTTGATACAAATTTGGAAATTTTTGATTTTTTTTTTAATTGCAGCACATATGTAATGGGACCTGGAGAAAATTTATTGTAAAGTTTTAAAAAATTATCGTTTATATAACAATCTTCTTTAAGTTTATTGATATTATGATAGTGAACAATTAACGGGTTGTTCATGGGTCTTTTTTTTAACTTAAATATTTTTTTAACAGCAGAATCAGAATAAGCATTACCCGCCAAACCATAGACTGTCTCTGTAGGTACAGCTATACAATGGTTATTATCCAAATACTTTTTAGCTTTTTTGATATTTGATTGAATAGATTTCATGTATTAATAATTATTATTATATGAAAGATAAAGATTTACCACCGGATAATGACCATTCCACACTTGAGGATTTAACAAATCAAGCAAATAAAATAATAGACTCTTTAGAGAATGAAAAAGATCTCAGCAATTCAATCGAGACTTATCAAGAGTTATTAAAGCTTAATAAAACTATCGAAAAAAAATTTCATAAAAATTTTAAAAATATAAGTGAAGAAACAATTAATAAGATAAAAAAAATTACTAAAAAGAATGAAAAATAACCTTAACAGAATTGCAAAAGACACAAATATTTATTTAAAAAAATTTCTTGGCAAACAAGGCACTTCTAAATTAACTTCAGCAATGAATTATAGTTTATTTCCAGGAGGAAAAAAAATAAGATCTAAAATTTTAATAGACATTGGATCTTTATTATCCATAGACTACAAAACATTAATTATTATTGGTGCATCTGTTGAATGTATTCATGCATATTCTCTTATACATGATGACTTACCATGCATGGATGATGACAAGATAAGAAGGGGAAAACCATCCACACATATTAAATTTGGAGAGTCCACAGCAGTTTTGGCAGGAAACTCTTTACAAACAATGGCATGTGAAATTTTAGCAAGTCACAGCTTAAGATTAAAAGAAAAAACTAAAATTGATTTAATCAAAAAATTGTCTGAGTGCTCGGGTCATTTAGGAATTGCTGGCGGTCAATATTTAGATCTTAGTTATGAAGGAAAAAAAATATCAAAGAATAAAGTTATAGACATGGAAAAAAAAAAGACGGGAAAATTATTTAGTTTTTGTTGTGCAGCTCCAGCAATCATTAGAAATAAAAGTAATAAAGAAATAAGATTTTTTGAAAGTATAGGTTCAAGCATTGGACTATTGTTTCAAATAGCAGATGATTTAATTGATTATCGAGGTAATTCAAAAAAAGCAGGAAAAAAAACAGGAAAAGATCAAAAAAAAGGCAAAGCTACATTAATCAGTTTACTTGGTTATATTAATGCGATTAAATACTGTAATAAGATTATTTTAGATGTTAATAAAAATTTAGCAAAATATGGATCAAATTCTAAAAATATTAAGGAAACATTAAATTTTATTTTAAATAGAGATAAATGACAAAAGATTATAAATTTCTAAATAATATAAATTTTCCATCAGATTTAAGAAAACTATCAGAAAATGATTTACAAAGAGTTTCCGATGAAGTCAGGAAAGAAATGATTAGTGCAGTGTCAGAAACAGGAGGACACTTAGGAGCAGGTTTAGGAGTTGTTGAATTGGCCGTAGCTCTTCATTATGTTTTTAATACACCTAATGATAAATTAATTTGGGACGTTGGTCACCAATCTTATCCACACAAAATTTTAACTGGTAGAAAAAATAAAATCAGAACTTTAAGACAAGGAAACGGATTGTCAGGATTTACAAAAAGATCAGAAAGCGAGTATGATCCTTTTGGAGCTGCTCATAGCTCAACCTCCATATCTTCAGCATTAGGTATTGCTGAAGCAAACAAATTAGCCAATAAATCATCTAACGTAGTAGCGGTTATTGGTGATGGAGCGATAAGTGCAGGTATGGCATATGAAGCAATGAATAATGCAGGAGCTTCAAAAACCAAAATGATTGTTATTTTAAATGATAACGACATGTCGATTGCAAAACCAGTAGGAGCCATGAGAACCTATCTTGCAAAACTATTTACAGGAAAAATATATTTTAGTTTAAGGGAGACATTTAAATTAATAACTTCTGCATTTTCAAAAAGATTTAGTATTAAGGCTGGTAAAGCTGAGGATTTTTTACGATCCGCAGTTACTGGCGGCACTTTATTTAATTCACTTGGTTTTTATTATGCAGGCCCTATTGATGGTCATGATTTAACAACTCTTGTACCGATTCTAAAAAATGCAAGAGATTCTAAGCATGAGGGCCCTATAATGATACATATCAAAACTCAAAAAGGTAAGGGCTATTCATATGCAGAAAAAGCGACAGATAATTATCATGGAGTTTCAAAATTTAATGTTGAGACAGGTGAGCAAGTAAGGAGCAAAAGCAATCTTCCAGCTTACACAAAGGTATTTGCTAAAACACTAGTAAAACATGCTCATAAAGACAGTAAAATAGTCGGTATTACTGCTGCGATGCCAAGTGGTACAGGAATGGATGTTTTTGGAAAAGAATTTCCAGAAAGAATGTTTGATGTTGGTATAGCTGAACAACATGCCGTAACCTTTTCGGCAGGTCTTGCTACCGAAGGTTACAAGCCTTATGCAGCAATTTATTCTACTTTCTTACAAAGAGCCTACGATCAAGTTGTTCACGATGTAGCTATCCAAAGTTTGCCAGTTAGATTTATAATAGATAGAGCAGGCTTAGTAGGTGCAGATGGACCTACTCACGCTGGTTCTTTTGATATTACATATTTATCAACTTTACCAAATTTTATTGTTATGGCAGCCAGTGATGAAGCTGAACTGGTTAAAATGATAAATACTTCAGTTGAGATTAATGAAAAACCTAGTGCCATCCGATACCCAAGGGGCGCAGGTATTGGTCTTGAGCTTCCTTCAATAGATGAAAAAATAGAAATAGGTAAAGGAAAAGTTATTCAAGAAGGAAAACAAGCTTGTATTTTAAGTTTAGGAACAAGACTTGAAGAATGCAAACTTGCAGCTGAAGAATTAAAAAATAAAGGCATTACAACAACAATTGTTGATGCAAGGTTTGCTAAACCCTTAGATCAGGAGCTTATTTTAAAATGTGCTAGAGAGCACGAAGTAATGATAACCATTGAAGAGGGATCAATTGGTGGTTTTGGATCTCATGTAAAAAATTTACTTGCTGAAAAAGGTATTTTCGATAAAGGTTTAAAATTTAGAGCAATGACATTGCCAGATATTTTTATAGAACAGGATACTCCACAAAAAATGTATGAACTTGCAGGTTTGAATTCATCTCAAATTTCAAAAAAAATCTTAGATATTTTGTTTAACAAAGACTCAATAAAAGTAGTTAAAAATTAAAGTAGGACTTAACTACATTGAGCTTTATTCATTAGGTAGTGATCCAATAAAACGCAGTTCATCATAGCCTCACCTATAGGAACTGCTCTAATTCCAACACAAGGGTCATGCCTGCCTTTAACCGATATAGTAGTATTTTTTCCAAATTTATTAATTGTTTTTCTTCTTGTTAAAATTGAGGATGTAGGTTTTACCGCAAAAGATGCAATAATTTCTTGGCCACTTGATATTCCTCCTAAAATTCCTCCTGCGTTATTAGAATCAAATTTTAATTTTTTTCCTTTCTTAGAAATTTCATCTGAATTCTGTTCACCACTTAGTTGTGCAGAATTCATTCCAGCACCAATATTTACACCTTTGACTGCATTTATGCTCATGAGTCCTGAAGCAATATCAGTGTCTAATTTTGAATAAATTGGAGCACCAAGACCCGCTGGAACTCCTCTAGCTCTTATTTCAATAACAGCTCCACATGAAGATCCTGATTTTCTCACACTTAATAAATATTTTTCCCAAATTTTTATCATTGACTTATCAGGACAAAAAAATGGATTTTTAGAAATTATTTGATCATTCCATTTGCTTGTATCACACCCTAGTATTCCCAATTGAGTAACAGCACCCACAGTTTTAAATTTTTTACCTAATTTCTTTTGTAAAACTATTTTAGCTATTGCTCCAGCTGCAACTCTAGCTGCTGTTTCTCTTGCTGAAGATCTTCCTCCACCTCTGTAGTCCCTTATCCCATATTTTTTAAAGTATGTATAATCTGCATGGCCTGGTCTAAATTTATCTTTGATGTTGCCATAATCTTTTGACCTCATATCTTTGTTGTAAATAATAAGAGATATAGGTGTCCCGGTAGTTTTGCCCTCAAAGACACCAGACAATATCTGAACTTTATCGTCTTCTTTTCTTTGAGTTGTAAATTTTGATTGTCCGGGTTTTCTTTTATTCAATTCTAATTGAATATACTGTTCTTTTAAGTTTATATTAGGAGGGCATCCATCAACAATACAACCAATGGCAGGCCCATGGGACTCTCCCCAGGTAGTAAAACGAAATAGCTTTCCAAAAGTATTAAATGACATTATCTATATTATATAGAATATTTTGTTTAAATTATGAATCAAAAAAACTCATTAGGCCTTAATAACTGTTTTTTAGATCTTGACGATCCAATTGAGCTATTCAAAATATGGATGGAAGAAGCAAAAAAATCAGAACCAAATGATCCGAATGCAGTAGCATTAGCCTCATCTAATAAGAGCAATTTTCCATCAGTAAGAATGGTTCTGTTAAAAGATTTTAATAAAAATGGATTTGTATTTTATACTAATTTGAATAGTCAAAAAGGAAACGAGTTAAAAGAAAACCCTAATGCTGCAATGTGTTTTCATTGGAAGAGTCTTTTAAGACAGATAAGAATTAATGGCAGAGTAACTCAAGTTGCAGATAAAGATGCTGATCAATATTATAATTCAAGACCCTATGAGAGCCGTATTGGAGCTTGGGCATCTAAACAAAGTGAAAAATTAATTAACAGAGATCAACTGATGAATTCAATTAAAGAATATAAAGATAAATACAATGATGAAAAAAAAGTCCCTAGACCTAGTCATTGGTCAGGTTGGAACTTATCTCCATCGAATATCGAATTTTGGTTAGACGGAGAAAGTAGAATACATGAAAGATTAAAATATTCTAAAGACAGCAGTGGCAAGTGGATAAAATCTTTATTAAGTCCTTAAAAATCTCTAACTAAACTAAATGAAGTTAAATTTTTAAGAATATCTTTTTCTTTACAGTCCTCAAATACTGTCAAAGAATTTGAAGCTAGATTTATGTAGTGCTGAGCCTTTTGATAGCATTCATCAATAATTTTATTTTTTTTAATTAAAGATATTACTTTGTCAAAATCATCCACATTCCTTGTATCTTTATTGAACATTTCGATTAGTATTTTTTTCTCTTCCAATTCTAACTTTGGAAAAAGTAAAATTATAGGTAAAGTGATTTTTCCTTCATAAAAATCTTGACCAATTTTTTTTCCAAATAATTTGAGTTCTGAATTATAATCAAGAGTGTCATCTGCAATTTGAAAGGTAAGGCCAAGATTTCTTCCATAAAATTCAAGCGCATCTTTTTCTTTAGTATCTGCATTAGACAAAATTGCACCTACTTTTGTTGCAGCAGCAAACAACTCTGCAGTTTTAGCTGAAATAATTTTAAGATATGTTTCTTCAAGCATATCAACCTCACTCTTGTGTTGAAGTTGCAAAACTTCTCCTTGAGCTATTTTTGCTGAAGTTGATGATAATAGTTTTAAAACTTCTTGATTGCCATCATCAACCATCATTTCAAAACATCTACTTAGTAAATAATCTCCAATTAAAACTGATGAATGATTGTTCCAAACTTTGTTTAAAGTTTTTTTACCTCTTCTTACAGCACCTTCATCAATTACATCATCATGCATTAATGTTGCGCTATGAATTAATTCAACGCATGCTGCTAAATTTACATCTCTTGAACCTTTCGAATAACCACACAATTTTGCAGTGCCTAGAGTTAATAAAGCCCGTAATCTTTTTCCCCCAGTTTTGATATGATAACTTGTCATTTTTTGCACTAATTCAACATCACTAGCTAATTTTGATTTAATTTTTTCTTCAGTCAAAACAAGCTTATCTTCAACAGAATCTTTTAGTTGAAAATATGAGTCGTTTATCTGATTTTTAAGCTGTACAACGGTTCCCATAATTTAGTTAAGTTAATATAGTTAGGTTTTATATATTACTTATCAATTGACGCACCCAAAACTTCAATTATAAGTAGTCTATATTTTCAATTAATAATTCTATAAGGAATAATAATGTTCTCTTTTTTTAAAAAGAAAAAGATTGTAGCCCATTTAAAATTAAGTGGAGTTATAGGTAATGTTGGAAAATTCAAACAAGGTATTGACTTTGCAGGGCAAGAGGAGCTTATTAAAAAGGCTTTTTCTTTAAAGAAAGCTACCTGTGTTGCTATTACTATTAATTCACCAGGTGGATCACCTGTACAATCACATCTAATTTATAGTTTTATTAGACAAATGGCTAAAAAAAATAAAAAAAAAGTTATTGTATTTGCTGAAGATGTGGCTGCGTCTGGCGGGTATCTAATATCTTGTGTTGGTGATGAAATTTACGCAAATTCAAGTTCTATAATAGGATCAATTGGAGTGATCTACTCTTCATTTGGTTTTACAGAATTGATAAAGAAAATAGGTGTAGAAAGAAGAGTTCATACTGCCGGTAAAAACAAAAGTACATTAGATCCATTTCTAGAAGAAAAAAATGAGGACATTGAAAGATTAAAAAAAATTCAACTAGATTTGCATAAAGACTTTATAGATGTTGTTGAAAGCAGTAGAGGATCCAAGCTTAAAAAATCTGAAGTAGAACTTTTCTCTGGTGAATTCTGGTCTGGTAGTAAAGCAAAAGACCTTGGGCTAATAGATGGAATAGGAAATGCACATGAAATCTTAAAAGAAAAATTTGGAGATGATGTCATCATTAAAAAATTTGAAAAATCTAAAAGTTGGTTGAGTCAAAAACTATCTTCTTCAAGCAATCAAGTAGATCAATTGGCTAACATTTTAGACGAAAGGTCGATCTGGCAGAGATATGGTTTCTAAAATAAAAAAGGTAAAAAAAAAATTTCAATCATTTCAAGAAACAATTTTTAATCTTCAAAAGTTTTGGAGTAAAAAAGGATGTGTTATATTACAACCATATGATATGGAAGTTGGTGCTGGAACGTTCCATCCAGCAACAACACTTAGATCGCTTGGTCCAAAGCCATGGAAAGCAGCCTATGTTCAACCATCTAGAAGACCAACAGATGGAAGATATGGGGACAATCCTAATAGGCTACAACATTATTATCAGTTTCAAGTTTTAATTAAACCTTCGCCAGACAATATTAAGAAATTATATCTTAATAGTTTATCGGTTATTGGCATTGACTATAAATATCATGATATTAGATTTGTTGAAGATGACTGGGAAAGCCCAACATTAGGCGCGGCTGGATTAGGTTGGGAAGTTTGGTGTGATGGGATGGAGATAACGCAATTTACTTATTTTCAAAAAATGGCTGGTTATGAGTGTAAACCGATTTCAGTCGAAATTACTTATGGTTTAGAGAGAATCTGCATGTTCACTCAACAACAAAAAAATGTGTATGATTTATTGTGGAATGATGAAGGGGTAAGGTATCAAGATGTTTATCATCAAGCAGAGAAAGAATTCTCAAAATACAATTTTGAACATGCAAATGTCGATAACTTATTTAAAATATTTGATATGTATGAATTAGAAGCAAAATCCTTAGTAGAAAAAAAGATATCATTACCCGCCTATGATCAATGTTTAAAAGCAAGTCATGTATTTAATGTTTTAGATGCCAGGGGGGCAATTAGTGTAGCCCAAAGAGCAGGTTATATAGGTAGAATTAGAGATATTACTAAGGCTGTTGCAGGAATTTGGTTAGATAGTCAAAGTTAAATGTCAGAATTTTTTTTAGAATTATTTAGTGAAGAAATACCTTCATCACTTCAGAAGAATTTAAGAATAGATTTGATGAATAGTTTTAACAAATTATTTGAAGAAAGATTTATTTCTTTCAAAAAAAATTCATCATATTCAACTCCAAATAGACTAATTATTGTTTTTGAAGGACTTAAAAAAAAGTTAGTTATTAAATCTGAAGAAATCAAAGGGCCAAATATAAATGCCCCTGAAATAGCATTAGAAGGTTTTATAAGGTCAAATAATATTTTAAAAAAAGATCTTTTTAAAAAAAAAATAGATAAAGGGGAGTTCTATTTTTATAAAACAAATTCAAAAACAATTTACACCCATGATTTATTGGAGGAATTTGTGCCCTTATTATTACAAAAAATTCAATGGAAAAAGTCAATGAAATGGGGTGATTTTGATTTACATTGGGGTAGACCATTAAAATCAATTCTTGCAGTATTTGATAAAAAAAAATTAACTTTTAATTTTCATCACTTACCTTCATCAAATTTAACTTTCATAGATAAAGAATTTGAAGAAAAAAAAAGAAGATTTAACGATTTCAAGTCATATGAATCTTTTTTTAAAAAAGAAGGCATTATTATTGATCAAGACAAAAGAAAAAAAATAATAGAGAAAGAGTTTGAAAAAATTTTGATTAAAAAAAATCTAAAAATTATAGACAATCAGAGATTGCTTGATGAAGTTGTAAATCTAACTGACAAACCTAATATTCTAGAATGTTTCTTTGATAAAAAATTTTTGTCTATACCAAAAGAAATTTTGATTTTGACAATGCAAGTGCATCAAAAGTATTTTCCGTTATGTACAAAAAAAGGTGAAATTACAAATGAATTTTTAGTAGTTTCAAATAACAAAGATCAAAAAGGATTTATTAGACTTGGAAACGAAAGAGTTGTTGAAGCTAGATTACATGATGCAGAATTTTTTTGGAATAAAGATAAATCTCAAAATTTAGTTAAAAAAGTTTCAAAACTTAAAGAAATGAATTTTTTTAAAGGTTTAGGAACCTATTTTGATAAAGTACAAAGAATGAGAAAACTTGGAGCTTTAATTTCAGATGAACTCTTAATAAGTAAAGACAAAGTTGAGTTAACAGCTTCGATTTGCAAAACAGATTTGATATCACAGAGTGTTGGTGAATTTCCTGAGCTGCAAGGAGTAATAGGTGGCTACTTATCAAGCTCGCAAGGTTTTGAAAAAGATACTGTTGATGCAATTAAAGAGCAATATTTACCTGTTGGATTAGACTCAACTGTCCCAAAAAAACCTTTCAGCATCACTTTATCTGTATCCGATAAAATTGATACTCTTGTTGGATTTTTTGGTGTTAACCAAAAGCCCTCAAGCTCTAAAGATCCATATGCGTTGAGAAGAACAGCTCTTGGTATAATTAGAATAATCATTGAAAACAAAAAAGATTTGCGTGTTAAAGATTTAATATCTTATTCTTCTAGTTTTTACTTAAACCAAGGGTTTAATTTTCAAAATGAATTTTTACAAAATGATATTATCAAATTTTTGAGAGACAGATTTAAATTTTACTTAAAAGAAAAAGATATAAGACATGATATTATTGAAGCTTCAATTAATGCTTTTGATTTAAATAAAATATCTTTACAGTTTGAAAAATCAAAAAGTTTAAACAAGGTAATAAACACTCAAGTTGGTCATGAAATTATATCATCTTATAAAAGGGCACATAATATTTTGCAATCAGAAGTAGGGGATAGTAAAAAAGAGTTTTCTAATACAACTGATCCGGGTATTTTTAAAACTGAGTTTGAAAAAAATTTATATAAAAAAATTAATGAATTAAATAAATATTTTCTGAGAAATTCAAGAGAAGAAAACTTTGATGAAACACTAATACTTTTATCTA
>QCNX01000027.1 GCA_003210015.1 Pelagibacteraceae bacterium AG-426-P20
TCAATGGTTTGATGAAAGTTTATTAAATGAAACTAGCTCTCAGCCAATTTATTATCCATCAATAAATAAAAATAATTTAGAAAATTTCAAAAAAAAATTTTATGTTCAATTTAATCAAAATCCAAATCATATATCGTTATTAAGTTATGATTTAGTTGGTTTGATTTATTATCTTTTATCAAATAATGAAATAGATCAAATAGGTAAAGTATTTAACGCCCAAAATTCTTTTAAAGGAAAGATTGGTGTCTTTGATATTAAAAACAATAAAATTAATCATCGTTTAAATTTTTATAAAGTTGAAAATGGATTGCTTAAAGAAATTTTTTAATTTTTTTAAATGCTTGGAAACGATGATCCATTTTATATTTTTTTGAAGAGCTCATCTCTCCGAATGTTTTATTTTCTTTATTTGGTATAAATATTGGATCATATCCAAAACCATTTATACCTTTTGGTTTTTGTGAAATAGTTCCTTCTACTTTACCTCTTACACAAATAATTTTTTTATCTAAAAAACTAATTGAAAGTGCACAAATAAATCTAGCTTTGATCTTTTTATTTTTCCAATTTTTATCTTTTTTAGTTAATTCCTTATAAACTTTTTTAATGGCTTTTTTAAAATCACTATTTCTGCCTGCCCATCTAGAAGAATAGATCCCTGGGGCTTTATTTAAAAAATCTATCTCCAAACCAGAATCATCTGCGAGACAAATTAAATTTGTTTTTTTTGAAAAATATTTTGATTTTATTAATGAATTTTCCTCAAATGAAGTTCCATTTTCTTTTGGACTTTTTAAATTAAAATCTGAAGTCGAAAAAATTCTAATATATTTTGGCAACAATTCTCTTATTTCTTTTAATTTACCTTGATTATTGGTGCCTATTAAAAGATCAATAATTTTTTTCATTTACATCTAGCAATTATAGAATTTCTTACCATATAAACATCCATGGAAAAAGGACAAGAACAAAAACCTGATAACGATCATAACGTATCAGAAAGCAAGAATGATACAGATAAAGTTGAAAATAAAAAACAGTTTAAAAGCCGAGGATGAAATTAAAAATGAAGATAATCAAATTTCACCTGAAGAAAAAATAAAAGAACTAGAAGATAAATTAGCAAGAGCTTTTGCCGAAATGGAAAATCAAAGAAGACGTTTTGAAAAAGAAAAAGAAGATGCCTTTGAGTATGGTGGATTTTCATTTGCTAGAGAAGCATTAAATTTAATTGACAATTTAGAAAGATCTAAACAAGTTTTAGAAAATGATCAAAAATTAAAAGGTACAGAAGCATTAACAAAAATCTTAGAACATTTAGATATTATCAATAAAGATTTAATTTCAATTTTTACCAAAAATAATATTAAACCAATAGAATGTTTAAATAAAAAATTGGATCCAAATTTTCATCAGGCAATGATGGAAATAGAGGATGATCAAAAAGATCCTGGAACTATTGTTCAAGAAATTCAAAAAGGTTTTACCATTAAAGACAGGCTGCTAAGACCTTCTTTGGTTGGAGTTTCTAAGAAAACTGAAAATAAAAATCAAAAAACTCATGAAAACCAAGAAATTAAGGAAAATAATTAATGTTTATATCAACTTGTAGAATTAGATTTAACCCCTATATGAAGAAAGAGAATATAATATTATGAGCAAAATAATTGGAATTGACCTTGGAACTACAAATTCATGTGTTGCAATCATGGAAGGTAGTCAACCAAAAGTATTAGAAAATGCAGAAGGTGCAAGAACAACCCCTTCGGTAGTAGCATTTACAGACGATAGCGATAAGTTAATTGGACAACCAGCTAAAAGGCAAGCTGTAACAAATCCAGAAAATACTATTTTTGCAGTAAAAAGATTAGTTGGAAGAAACTTTGATGATTCAACTGTAAAAAAAGATATTGAGGCAGCACCATTTAAAATTATTAATTCTGAAAAAGGCGACGCATGGATTGAAGCAAAAGGAGATAAATATTCGCCATCACAAATATCAGCTTTTATTCTTCAGAAAATGAAAGAAACAGCTGAAAAATATTTAGGTCAAGCTGTTTCCAAAGCTGTGATAACAGTTCCAGCATATTTTAATGACGCACAAAGACAAGCTACAAAAGATGCAGGAAAAATTGCTGGACTAGAAGTTTTAAGAATTATAAATGAACCAACTGCAGCTTCATTAGCTTATGGGCTAGACAAAAAACAAAATAAAAAAATCGCCGTTTATGATTTGGGAGGAGGAACTTTTGATGTTTCTATACTTGAACTTGGTGATGGAGTTTTTGAGGTTAAATCAACTAATGGAGATACTTTTTTAGGTGGTGAAGATTTTGATAACGCGATTGTTGAATATTTAATTTCTGAATTTAAAAAAGATAATGGTATTGATTTAAAATCTGATAAATTGGCTTTACAAAGATTGAAAGAAGCAGCAGAAAAAGCTAAAATTGAATTATCTTCTGCGGAGCAAACAGATATAAATTTGCCTTTTATTACTGCAGATAAAACTGGTCCTAAACATATAAATATTAAAATGACTAGAGCTAAACTAGAGGCTTTAGTTGAAGATTTAATTGCAAGAACAATGCCTCCATGCAAAACAGCTCTAAAGGATGCTGGCATTACTGCAAATGAAGTTGACGAAATTGTAATGGTCGGAGGTATGACTAGAATGCCAAAGGTTGTTGAGGGAGTTAAAAATTTCTTTGGCAAAGAACCTAACAAAAGTGTTAATCCTGATGAAGTAGTTGCAATGGGTGCAGCAATTCAAGCCGGTGTTTTACAAGGAGATGTAAAAGATGTTCTGCTTCTTGATGTTACACCTTTATCATTAGGTATTGAAACATTAGGTGGTGTATCTACAAAATTAATTGAAAAAAATACAACGATACCTACAAAAAAAAGCCAAGTTTTCTCTACTGCAGAGGACAATCAGCCCGCTGTATCAATTAGAGTTCTTCAGGGTGAAAGAGAAATGGCATCAGATAACAAAATATTAGGAAACTTTGAGTTGGTTGGTATCGCTCCCGCCCCTAGAGGAGTTCCTCAAATTGAAGTAACATTTGATATAGACGCAAATGGAATCGTAAACGTCTCAGCTAAAGATAAAGGAACAGGAAAAGAACAAAAAATTCAAATTCAAGCTTCAGGTGGTCTGAGCGAAGAAGAAATAGATAAAATGGTTAAAGATGCTGAGGCTAATAAAGATGCAGATAAGAAGAAAAGGGAATCTGTAGATGTAAGAAATCAAGCTGATACATTAATTCATTCAACAGAAAAAAATCTAAAAGAACATGGATCAAAAGTTTCAGATGCAGAAAAGAAAGCTATTGAAGATGCATCCACTTCAGTGAAAGAGGCTTTAAAAGGTGAGGATATTGAGGATATAAAAAAGAAAACTGAAGCTTTAGTACAAGCTTCAATGAAACTTGGGGAAGCAATTTATAAATCTCAACAAAGTACTAAACCTGAGCCTGGAAAAGATGATGGTAAAGATAACAAGGATAAAAAAGACGATAATGTTGTAGATGCTGATTTTGAGGAAGTAAAAGAAGAAAAAAAAGACGGAAATCAAGAAAAAAGCGCCTAAGCTTACATCTAATTGTCTGGGTTAAATAAATGGCTAAACGTGATTATTATGATGTTCTTGGTATCAATAAAAGTGCTAATCCAGCAGAAATTAAATCAGCTTATAGAAAACTAGCTGTAAAATATCATCCAGACAAAAATCCTGGTGATAAATCAGCTGAAGATAAGTTTAAAGAAGCTAGCGAAGCTTACGGAATACTTTCAGACAAAAGTAAAAAAGAAAATTATGATAATTTTGGACATGCGGCTTTTGAAAATGGTGGCGGCAGACAAGGTGGAGGTTTTGGCGGTTTTAGTGGAGCTGATTTTTCTGATATTTTTGAAGACTTTTTCGGAGATTTTGGAGGTGGTGGAAGATCAAGAAGTAGAAGAAATTCAGATAATAGAGGTTCAGATTTAAGATATGACTTATCAATTACACTTGAGGATGCATATCAAGGGAAAAAACAAAATATACAATTTTCTACCTCTGAAAAATGTAGTACCTGCAAAGGTAATGGTTCTAAACCAGGCCACTCTCCTGATAGATGTTCGTATTGTGGAGGAAACGGAAAAATAAGATCTAACCAAGGGTTTTTTACAGTTCAGCAGACCTGCCCTCAATGTAATGGAAATGGAGAAGAAATTACCCACCCCTGCAATGATTGTGATGGTCGAGGAAAAAAACAAGCTTCAAAAAAAATATCTGTAACTATTCCAAAAGGGGTTGATGATGGAACTAGAATAAGACTTGCAGGTAAGGGGGAAGCAGGTAGTAGAGGTGGTGCTACCGGCGATTTATATTTATTTATAAATGTTAATTCTCATGATTTATTTAAAAGATCTGCTGAAAATTTATTTTTCGAATTTCCAATATCAATAGCTGATGCTGCATTAGGTACAACCATTGAAATACCAACCATCGATGGTGGTAAAGCAAAAATTAAGATACCCGAAGGCACACAAAATGAAAAACAATTTAGATTAAAAGGTAAAGGAATGCCTTTTATGCGAAGAGGAGATTATGGTGATTTATATGTACAAGTTAAAACAGAAGTTCCTATATATTTGAATAAACAACAAAAAGAATTACTTGAAAAATTTAGAGAAATTGAAAACGATAAATCTAATCCAAGTATTAAAAAATTCTTCCAAAAAGCAAAAAGTTTCTGGAAAAACTAAAAGACTAATTAACTAAAAAAGGTTAATATTTTCTATAATGAAAAAAATTAATTTAACCATAACTGGATGTATGGGCCGTATGGGCCAACAAATAATAAAGTCATGCAGTAAAGATCGAAAAATTAAGTTATATAGTCTTACTGAAAGTAAAGTTATTACAAAAAAAATTAATGGTATTAGACCCCAAATTAATAATATAGAGGCTTTTAAAAATACTGATGTAATAATTGATTTCACAGTACCTAAGTGTACTTTCGAAGTTTTAAAAATAGCTTCAAAGCTCAAAAAAAGAGTAGTTATTGGAACAACTGGATTTACTAAAAAAGAGGAAAGTCTAATCAAATCTTACTCCAGAAAAATCCCAATATTAAAAGCTGGCAATATGAGTTTAGGAATAAATCTTTTAATGTATTTAACTGAAATAACTTCAAAAGCCTTAGGAGATAAATATTTAAGTAAAATTTTTGAAACACATCATAAATATAAAAAAGATTATCCATCTGGAACAGCTTTAATGTTAGGCAAGGGTGTAGCCATTGGTAAAAATAAAAATTTTTATAATTTAATTGGAAAAAAATATCTAAATAAAAAATCTTTTCCTTATGGAAATAAAATAAATTTTAATTCTATAAGAAAAGGCAAAATTATAGGTGAACATGAAGTTTTATTTTCAAGTGGTAAAGAAATAATTAGATTAAATCATGAAGCTTTTGATAGAACTTTATATTCTGAAGGAGCTATAACTGCTGCTAAATGGCTAATAAATAAAAGATCAGGCCTTTACTCAATGAGAGATTTAATGAATTTCAAATAATGAATGAAATTCAAAGAGCAAAAAAAATATTAGATATTCTAAATAAAACCTATCCAAAAATTGAAGTGCCTTTAAAAAGTAGAAATGTATATACATTATTAATATCAGTTCTTCTTTCTGCTCAGTGTACTGATGTAAATGTAAATAATGTTACAAAAAATATTTATCCTAAATATTATAAACCAGAACATTTTATAAAATTAGGCAGAAAAAAAATTGAATTTTTAATTAAAAAAATAGGAATTTTTAGAGTTAAAGCAAAAAGTATTTTTAACTTATCAAAAATATTGGTTAAAAAATTCAATGGTAAGGTTCCTAAAAACTTCGAAGATTTAGAAAGTTTGCCTGGTGTAGGACATAAAACTGCAAGTGTAGTTATGTCTCAAGGATTTGGTAATCCAGCATTTCCTGTAGATACCCACATACATAGGTTGGCTCAAAGGTGGGGACTAACAAATGGCAAGAATGTAATTCAAACTGAGAAAGATTTAAAAAGATTATTTACCAAGAAAAATTGGAACAAGCTTCATCTTCAAATTATTTATTATGGAAGAGAATATTGTAAAGCTCGTGGATGCTATGGATTATCTTGTAAAATTTGCACCACTTGTTATCCTAAAAGAAAAAAACCTTTTATCGCAAAAAAGCCATAATGAAAATTTTAGGAATTGGAAATGCTATTGTAGATGTTCTTTGTAAAGTATCTGATGACTTTTTAATAAAGAATTCACTTGTTAAAGGTACTATGAAACTAGTTGAAGAAGATGAATTCAAAAAATTATTATCTTCATTAAAAATTGAAGAAACTATCTCTGGTGGATCTGTTGCGAATTCTATAGTTGGATTATCACAATTAGGAAATAAAGTTTGCTTTTTGGGAAAAGTTAGCAATGACGATCTAGGTCGAAAATATGAAGAAGGTTTAAAAAAGGAAAATGTTAAATATTTATACAAAATAAAAGATGAGCCTATACCGACTGGCTCTTGTTTAATTCTCATAACACCAGACTCTGAAAGAACAATGGTTACTTTTTTAGGTACTGCAGGAAGAATTAACAATGAAGATGTCAGAGAAGATGATGTAAAAAATTCTGAAATAGTTTTTTTAGAGGGATATTTGTGGGACGAAGGTGAGCCAAAAAAAGCTTTTGATAAAGCAATTAAATTTTCTAAAAAAACAGCAATGTCATTATCTGATTTATTTTGTGTTGAAAGACATAAACCTTATTTTTTAGATTTAGTTAAAAATAGTTTAGATATAATTTTTGCAAATGAGCAAGAAATCACAGCTTTAATTAATGCTAAATCCTTTGAGGAAGTAATTACATTTTCAAAACAAATTAAGAAAAATATAATAATTACTAGAGGTGAAAAAGGAGCAATATCCATATATAATGAACAGTTAGTTGAATGTCCTGCAAAAAAAAATTTAGATATCAAAGATTTAACAGGTGCAGGAGATTTGTTTGCCGCTGGTTATCTACATGGAATAATTAATGGTCTATCAATCGAGCAAAGTTTAATTAAGGGTACAGAGCTTTCTTCAAAAATAATTCAAAAAATTGGTGCTAGAATTTAATTTTTTTCCTTTTAAAACTTCCCTTCCCTTTTTTAGGTTTAACTATTTTTGGTTTATATCTTTTATTAAATAATTTTTTTGCGATTGGATTTTTTTTCAATTTAAATAATATCCCTCTTTGTCATGTTCAATAAAATTATTATCCTTAAAATTTTTAAGAATTTTTTTTCTGAGTCTATAAATATGCGTTTCAACTGTATGAGTTTCTAAACCAGAAGAATGTCCCCAAACATTTTTTTGAAGTTCTTTTAAGCTGACTTTTTCATTATTTTTCATAAACAATAGCAAATCGCTTTCTTTTTCTGTAAGATTTAAGCTTATATCTTTAAAAATAATTTTTCTAGAATTCAAATCTAAAGTATATTTTCCAATCATAAGTTCTGATTGATTATTATACTGATTTTTTAAAAAGCTTATGTTTAACTTTTCTATTAATTTGTTAAATTTTAAAGGAAGATTTTCGAGTTTAATACAGTTTTCTATACCATCACAAGATGTTGTTGTAATTACTAAGTAATTCTTAAATTTATCAATATCAACTTTTTGAAAATCATTTTTGTCTACCTTATAAATTTCAAAATTTATGTTATGTTTTATTTCGTTTAATATATTAAACAATTTAAAAGAATTATATATAAATAGAACTTTAGAATTCATAACAATTGAAAATGCAAATAATAGTTTTAAATAAAGATACACTTTTATATGACGAATTTAAATTTAAATGTTCTGTGGGTAAAAACGGGCTAACATCAAATAAAATAGAAGGAGATAAAAAAACACCAACCGGAACATATGGATTAGGTCCTATGTATTATAGAAAAGATAAATTATTAAAACCTTTGACAAAACTTAAAAAAATTCAAATTAAAAAAAATATGGGTTGGTGTGATGATATAAATAGTAAATTTTACAATAAACTTATCAAATCAAAAAAAAACATTAGTCATGAGAAGTTATTTAGAAAAGATGGAATTTATGATATTTTGATTCCTATCAAATTTAATACATTAAAACCAAAAAAGAACAAAGGTAGTGCTATATTCTTACATTTAACAGATAATTATAAAAAAAACTCTTGGGTGTATAGCATTAAAAAAAAGGACATGCTAATTTTACTTAAGTTAATAAATAACAAAACAAAAAATTAAAATAACCTAAGCTCTTTCACCAAAAATTTTTGATCCAATTCTTACAAAAGAAGCTCCATATTTTATTGCTTCTAAATAATCTGAGGACATGCCCATACTCAATTCCTTAACACCAATTGATTTTTGAAACTCTGACATTTTTTTAAAATGAGAATTAATATCCTCATTCTGAGGTGGAATGCACATTAATCCTATTATATTCAACTGGAGTTCATTTACACATGTTGAATAAAAGTCTTTCAAACTTCCAGTATCAATACCACTTTTTTGTTTTTCATTTCCTATATTAATTTGAATGAATATCTTTAAGTTTTTATTTTTTTTTTTTTTGTTCTTGTGAAATTTTTTTAGCCAAATTGAGGTTGTCCAATGAATGAATATAATCAAATAATGGTATTACATATTTTACTTTATTAGTTTGCAATTTACCTATCATATGAAGCTGAATATTTTCTTTTGAATTTTTTACATCTGACCACTTTTCGAGTGCTTCTTGGACCTTATTTTCTCCAAAGTGTTGATGCCCATAATCAATGAGAGGTTTAATCATACTCATATCAAAAGTTTTGCTTACAGCAATAATATTAGTATTACTTTTTTTCAGGAATTTTTAATTCCAATTCTCTCTTGACTGAAATAAAGTTAGAAACTGAAGTATGCAAAATAAACCTTTATTATTCTTATTTATAAATAATTTTAATTTAAAAGAATTGTCTCAATTAAAAAAAAAATATTAATTTAATTTATCGTAATTATAATGATAGCATAAATATACAATCTATCATCAAAATTAGAAATTATTGTAAAAAAACTAATCGAAAATTTTATTTATCTAATAACTTTAAATTAGCTTTTAAACTTAATTTATCTGGCGTTTATATTCCTTCTTTCAATAAAAAAATTAATTTTATTGGAAAATCTTTAAAAACTAAATTTGAAATTATTGGATCCGCTCATAATATTAAAGAAATTAAGATTAAACAAAAACAAGGCTGTGAAATGATTTTCTTATCTCCCTTATTCGAAACAGTTAAGAAAAATGGTCATTTAGGAATAATAAAATTTAATTTAATTACATTGAACCAAAAAGCCAATTTTATAGCACTAGGTGGGATTAACGCAGACAACTTTAGAAAGGTTTATAATACTAAATCTATGGGGATTTCAGGAATAAGATGGATAAAAAAAAACGGCCCAAGAGAAATTCTTAGGCCGTTTTTAAGATTTTAAACTTCTAAATTAATTAGAATGCTAAACCGATAGCAAGTTCGTTAACTGATACTTCAGTAGCACCTGATGCATAGTTAATGTTTTTGATATCAGTTGTGTAAGCTTTAACTGACATTGCACCCATTGAGTAAGCGATTTGTAATGAATCACTATCTTGAGTAACATCAGCATACTTATTAGTAGTACCAGCTACGTAATTTGAAGGACTGTATCTACTTTCTGTCTCTGCGTAAGAAATAGAAAGATCGTCATTTACGTTAAACGCAATTGACATAGACTCGTCTTCAAAAATACCAGTTGAAGTACCAACAGTTTTAGCTGTAGTAGTTAAGTCACTTGCTGCAGTACCATTTAAAGCACCAGTATCAACGTATGCTTGTTGGTAACCAACTGAAACTGGACCAAATGAGTAGTTAACAAACATAGAACCAGAGAAGTTATCTCTAAATTCACCGTTAATTGAAGCTCCACCACCTGGGTTGTTTCTAGTTGCTTCTGAAGCATATGCACCTAATGTTAAACCAGCAACGCTAGCTGTTACACCAACACCGATAGCTTCATCATAAGTAGAACCGTCAGCTGCAACTGCACCGTCTTTACCAGTAGCTGTGTCAGCATCTAATGCATACTCAACACCCCAATTTAATGCAACACCAGCCACATCGTATGAAGGTGAAGTATAAATTATTGCGTTATCGTCAGCAATTGATCCAACATAGTTACTTGGAGACTGTCCACCAGCATCTGAGTTTTCCTCATAAGCTCTTGGATAAGTTTCATCGTAAGCACCATTAACGTTAAAACCACCAACTCTAGAAATACCTACTGTACCCATAGAACCCATAGTCATTGTTAATGCAGATGAAGACATAGAACCTAAATCATCAGCCATTACAGCAAACGTGTTCCATGTGTAACCATTATCTAGCTCACCAGATCCAGCAAAACTAACTGCTGTATTATGACCTAGTGTTTGAGAGTTCATTCCTGATCCACCTGTTGACTTAAGTGTAGCAGTAGCATGACCAGTTACAGAAAGCTCTCCTGCTTGAGCTGAAACTGCTACTAGCGAACCTGCTAGAGCTGTAGCGCCCAATTTTTTTTAAATTGTTCATATTTACTCCTTTATTTTTGTTATTCATATGAATGGACATTACTTAGCAAGTAGAACGATTTTTTTGTCGAAAATGTACAAATTAATTAGATTTCTTTTTTAAGTGTGATATTTTTACAACAATTTTATGCTGTTTTTTATTGATATTTGTCAATTGTAGTGGTTTTTAGTGTTTTAAATACGTATGTACAAATTATTATTACATTTCATCATTTTTATCTGTCTTTTAGGCCTAACTGGATGTGGAAAAAACTTTTTTAAAAGAGCCGATGTAAAAGATGTTCCAATCAATGTTGAAGAAAGAGTTCAAAAAAAATCTTGAGGAAGGTAGAGGGATTAGGTTTGGTAAACTTGGCAAATCTGGGGGTACCTTTGATTTTGCATCTTCAAATGAAATGTGGAGAGCAACAGTTGATACTTTAGATTTTGTTCCCCTAATAAATGCTAGTTACTCAGGTGGTATAATTATTACAGATTGGTTCAATGGTGGATCCAATAATAATGATAATAGTAGAGATTTAAAAATAACTGTTAAATTTTTGTCTAATGATATTAGATCAGATGCTCTAGATGTTGATGTTCATGAACGTATTTGTAATGCACAAAAAATAAATTGTACAGTAAGCTTAATAGACTCAAAAATTTCAAATGATATAAAAATTGCAATTCTGAAAAAAGCAGCTTTTTTAGAAAAAAATAAAGTTGAAAAAATTGTTAAAGAAAATAGAAAAAAAAGACCTAAAAAAAGTGACTAGTGAAAATTTAAATTTTTCTAATAACACTTAAATTTTAATGAGTAATAATCAAAGATATAACTTTAAATCTATTGAGAAAAAATGGCAAGATTTCTGGATTAAAAACGACGTTTTTAAAGCAAAAATAAATAAACAAAAAAAGTTTTATTGTCTTGAAATGTTTCCCTACCCATCCGGCAAAATACATATGGGTCATGTAAGAAATTATACCATAGGTGATGTTTTGGCTCGTTATAAAACTTTAAAAGGATTTAATGTTCTTCATCCCATGGGATGGGACTCCTTTGGTATGCCTGCAGAAAATGCAGCTAAACAAAATAATCTTGATCCAAAAGAATGGACTCAAAAAAACATTAAAAACATGAAATTTCAATTACAAAGTCTTGGATTGTCTATCGACTGGGATAGAGAAATTTCTACTTGTTCATCAGAATATTACAAACACCAGCAAAAATTTTTTTTAGAACTTTACGATAAAGGACTTGTTTATAAAAAAGAAAACTACGTAAATTGGGATCCGGTTGATGAAACTGTTTTAGCAAATGAGCAGGTTGTAGATGGCAAAGGTTGGAGATCTGGTGCTCCTGTTGAAAGAAAAAAATTAAATCAATGGTTTTTTAATATTTCAAAATTTTCTGAAAATTTATTGTCTGAACTTGATCAATTAAAAAATTGGCCAAATAAAGTTAAAACTATGCAAAAAAACTGGATTGGTAAATCTATAGGTTGTGAAATCAATTTCAAAGTTGATACAAATTTACCAGTAAAAGAGATAAATTGTTTTACCACCAGACCAGACACTTTATTTGGTTTATCTTTTTTAGCACTATCAGTAGATCATCCAATTTCAGAATATTTCAAAGAAAATAAAGATTTTAAAAAATTTAGAGACCAATGCTCAAAAAACGGTACAACTGAAGAATCTATTGCTCAAGCTGAAAAAATTGGTTTTAAAACAGATATTTTGGCTATTAATCCCTTTGATAGTTCTATTAAAGTTCCTGTTTTTTTTGCAAACTTTGTTTTAATGGATTACGGATTTGGAGCAGTTTTTGGATGCCCGGCGCATGATCAAAGGGATTTAGATTTTGCTTTAAAGTATAATTTGAAAGTTAAGGCAGTTGTAAAACCATTAAATGAAAACGATTCTTTTAAGGTGATTGATAAAGCATATACTGAACCAGGGATAATGTTTAACTCAAAATTTTTAGATAATTTAAAATCTCCAAATGACTCAATCATTGAAGCTATTAAAATTATTGAAGAAAAAAAAATTGGACAAAAAAAAATTAATTTTAGACTTAAAGATTGGGGAATTTCAAGACAAAGATATTGGGGCTGTCCCATTCCAATAGCATACAACTCCAAAGGTGAAACTGTTAAGATACCTTTGGATAATCTTCCTGTAGAACTTCCAGAAAAAATTAATCTTAATACGAAAGGTAATCCTCTTGATCATGTAGCCAAATGGAAAAATATTAATATTAATGGAGAAAAATGTACAAGAGAAACTGACACTTTAGATACATTTGTTGACTCATCCTGGTATTATTTGAGATTTTGCTCGCCAAAAAACAAATTAGAGGGATTTGATATAGATGAAATTAAATATTGGATGCCTGTTGATCAATATATAGGTGGTGTAGAACATGCAATTCTACATTTGCTTTATTCAAGATTTTTTATGCAAGCATTAAATTTTAGTAGAGATAATTTTATTAAAACAGAGCCTTTTGATGGATTATTCACTCAGGGAATGGTTTGTCACGAGACCTATAAGGACCAAAATAATAATTGGATTTCACCAGATGAAATAAATTTTGAGGATAAAGATAATATTCATTTAAAATCAGACCCAAGCAAAAAAATTAAAATTGGACCTAGTGAGTCCATGTCTAAATCAAAAAGAAACACCATTGATCCTCAAAAAATAATTGAAAGTTATGGAGCTGATGCAGTAAGATTATTCATCTTATCTGATAGCCCACCAGAAAAAGATGTTCAGTG
>QCNX01000028.1 GCA_003210015.1 Pelagibacteraceae bacterium AG-426-P20
AGTTTTTTTAATTTCTTTTAAAATTATATCGGTAAATTTTTCTAGATCTTTTTTTAAAAAATTTGGATAGTTTTGGGATAGTTGTTTTAAAAGCTTAGATTTTACAATAGCCAATTTGATATTCTTTAAATTATTATTTTTCCTCGTCTTTTTTCTTTAGATCGTCAGATAAAGTTGAAAAAGGTAAATTTTTCCCTGAACCTTCTGATCCATATTTTTCTAAAGCTTCTTTTTTTTGTATTTCCTCTAGAAGTTTTATACTCAGAACTACTTTTCTTTTTTCTCTATCAAGCTCAGCAATAGCACAGTCTATTCTTTCTCCACCAGTAAATCGTGATGGTCTTGCATCTGCAGCATTAATTGCTATTTGAGACTTTTTAATTTGTAAGTCAAGTTCACAACCTTCAGGTCTAACTGTTAGACTTTTACTATCCGTTGAAATGATTTTAACTGTAATTGTTTGATTAACTTTTTTATCATTAAACCAATCGAACGGATCGGGTTGAGTTTGCCTTAAACCTACTCTAATTTTTTGGTCAGAAGTCTTAATTTCTAAAACCTTTACTTTAATTTTGCCACCTTTTTTATATTTAGCAAGTTCCTCTTCACCATTATTTAGGTAAGTTAAATCATTACAGTGTAAGAAAGCATCAACGTCTAAATCTTCTATTTTAACAAACAAGGAGTATTCATTTTTATTTACTATTTCACCCTCAACAATAGTTCCTATTGGATATTTTTTTTCAAAAGCTTCAAACGGGTTTTCTTGAGTTAATCTATGAGATATTGCCACTCTTCTTTTTTCTTTATCAATTTCTGTAATCACGCAGTCTATCTCATCACCAACTTTAAGCATTTTTTTTGCAGATATATTTTTTTTTGTCCAACTTAGTTCGCTAGAGTGAAGTAAAGTTGTTAAACCTGGTTCTAATTCACAAAATGCACCAAAGTCCATAATCTTAACAACTTTAGCTTTATAAGTTTTCTTTAACTCATAGTTCTCTATATGTTCAAATGGGTCTGGAGATAATTGTTTAACCGAACATCCTACTTGTAGTTTTTCTTTATCAACAGATATAACTTTTAGATCATGCTTTTCACCAATGTTAAATACTTCATCAGGATGATTAACTCTTGAATAAGAAATTTCCTGTAAATGAACTAGTACATCTAATTCATTATTGACATTAAAAAAACATCCAAAAGAACTGTAACCTTTAACTTCAGCATTTTTAATAATATCTCCAATTTTATATTTTTCTATAATTTTTGCTTTATCCTCTTTTTTAAATGATGAGATAATTTCTCTTCTTGATACACAAGCATTTCCTCTCACTTTATCTAATTTTATTAATGCAAATTTTTGAGGCTCATTCATTAAATGACTAATGTCTTTAAGAGGCTTATCACATATCTGTGAACCAGGTAGAAACATCAGTGAACCTGTATCAATATGCTCTACAATACAACCACCTTTACACTTGGAAGTAATTTTTCCCATGATTGGCTCTTTTTTCTCATAAGCTTCAACCAATTTATCCCAACCTTTAATTTTTTGAGCTTTACTTGCTGAAACTAAAACTTCTCCATTTTTATCTTCAATTTTTTCTAACAAAACTGGTATTATTTCTCCAACTTTGATCTTATCTGCTAAACCCATGCTTTTAAGTTCATTGATGTCTAATACAGGTTCGCTTTTAAGCCCTTCAACAAAAAGAAAAACAAATTTCTCTGTTATTTTATTGATTTTACCATCAATAATTTTTCCTTCTTCGATCTTTGTTTTTGAAAGTTGGCTGTTTAATAATTTTTCGAATTCTTTGGATGCTGGTGTTAATAAATCTTTATATATTTCCATTAATTAGTTAATTTCCAATCTGTTTTTATAAAACACGCTCTTTTAGATAAAATTGTCAATTAAATCAATAGTTAATCCACTAAAATATAAGTCATTATTGGTGATTTAAAGGGCTTTAAATTGAAGATATCTAACAAATCTCCACTAATTATTATTTTGAAGATTTCTTATAATCTTTAGAAAAGAAGGAAAGGATGTTTTAATAGAGTCCTGGTCATGAATTGTCCACTGACCACCAAAAGATAGTGCAGCAATTACACTTGTCATAAAAACTCTATGGTCTTTTAAATAATCTTTAATTACTATTTTTTTATTAATATCTAAATTTGGATTTCCAAATATTTTTATTGAGTTATCAGAAGTTATTGTTTTTATCCCCATTAAATTCAATATTCTTGACCCCCACTTTAATCTTGGGCTTTCTTTTTTATTGAGTTCAGATAAATTTTTAAAATATGATATACCTTTTGCTTTTGCAGCAATCAAAAAAATTATTAAAAATTCATCGATAGCACTGCTGTTAAGTTTGGAAGGGCAGTTAATAGCTTTTAAAGATTTTGTACTTTTAACATATATATCTGCAATTTTTTCTCCTTTATAATTCTTTATGTTTTTAAAAAATATTTTAACACCCATCATCTTCAATATTTTTATAACCCCAATCCTAGAAGGATTAACATTTACATTTTTAATCTTTAAATTTGAATTAGTTGATAATGCTGTAAGAACTATAAAAAATGCACTGGAGCTGATATCAGAAGGAATATTATAATTAAAAGGTTTAATTTTCTTTTTTCCATCAATTTTAATTAAGTCATGATTTTTTTTTTTAATTAATTTAATTGGAAGTTTTAAATATTTAAAAAGAAGTTCACTGTGATCTCTAGATTTCTTAGCTTTAATTATAGTTTGACCTTTAGTATTTAATGAAGCGAGCATTACAGCAGTTTTGCATTGAGCTGAACCTTTATTTTCAATATATTTTATAGGCTTTGGATTTTTTATTCCTTTAATAATAATAGGAAGTTTACCAGAATTTGATTTAAATCTTGCACCAAACTTTTCTAGAGGTTTTGTAACTCTTAAAAAATCTCTTTTAGATAAACTTTTGTCTCCAATAATTTTTACATTTTTATTTGAATGAATTAATAATCCTAAGATTAATCTACTTAATGTTCCTGAATTTCCAGCGTTAAGTAAAAGATTTTTTTTATATTTGTATCCATTAAGACCAAGGCCATATATATGACATTTATTTTTAATTATTTTAATTTTGACACCAAGTTTTTTAAGACAATTAAGCGTACTTAAGACATCTTCTGATTTTAACAAATTAGTAGATGTTGACTTACCATATGCTTGAGATGCTAATAAAGCCCATCTTATAGATATGCTCTTATCACCTTCAATATTTAAAACTTTATTATATGGGGAAATTTTTTTTTTTAATATAAACAATTTGTTCATACTAATTAAATTTGAAAGAGGAACCAAAGTATGCTGATTGAGCCTTATCATCATTAACTAATTCAGATGGAGTTCCTTTAGCAATAACTTTACCATTTGATAAGATAATCGCTACATCTACACAGGAAAGTAAATCTCTTGCTTGATGGTCACATATACATACACTTAAGTTGTTTTGGGTTTGTAAATTAACTATTAATTCTTTTAACATCTTTATTGTAAGAACGTCTAACGCAGCAAAGGGCTCATCTAACAATAAAACTTTAGGATCACTTAGCAGCGAAAGAGCAATGACTAATTTCTTTTTTTGACCACCTGATAAAAACTTTGCTTGAATATTTAGCACGTTGTCCAGTTCAAATTGAGATATTAAATAGTCTATTTTTATTTTACGTTTTTTTATGTCATTGATCTGAATTTCAGCTATTGCTTTAAGATTTTCTTTTAGTGTTAAGTCATGAAAATAACCACCATACTGAGGAACATAACCAATTTTAAATTTTTTAGATCTTGATGAGATTGGATAGTCAATTACATTTTCATTATTAATAATTATTTTTCCATGACTTGGTTTTAGCAATCCAGTAATCACGTTGAAGACAGTAGATTTACCCACACCATTAGGGCCGAGTAGACCCAGTATTTGGCCATGATTTAACACAAAACTAATATTATCAAGAATTACTCTGTTCTTAAAAGATAAAGAAATATTTTCTAGACTTATTATAGGTTTTTTTTGTTTAAAAGATTTTATCCGAAATTTTTTAATTAATGCCATTTAATTTTTTTTAAATATTTTTATTTTAGTGTCATCAAAATTTGATATTTTTGTATCTTTACTTATTAAGTCTATTTCTACTTTATCAGCAATTAAGTTAAGATCAAAATTTTTATAAACAAGATTATTGTAAGCATTAAGTTTGCTAGCTTCAAACAAAACATCAATATTATCGGCGTAAACTTTATGTTTTAAATAAGTTAGTTCGACATTTTTAACAAAGTTTGTATCGCTATTTGTCATATTATATTCAGCTTTATCTGATACCAAATCTATCTTGCCTCCCTTGTTTAATTCGATGAATGCATTGACTTCATTCATAAATATTTGATCGGTATTTATATCATTTAGGACACCAGTTTTTGACATTATGACGTATCTATTTCCCTCAAGGTCATAATTTTCATAATAAAGATTAGTAATAGTATTTTTTTCTTCCTTCTTAATAACATTATCTTTTTTTAAATTTTCATTATCAAAATTACTTTCAGAAAAATTTTGGTTAAAATATTTGAAATAAAAAAAAAATATTAAAAAACAAACCAACAAGAATAATACAATTTCAATTGTCTTTTTATATTTCATTATTCAATATTTGCTTTAAGCAAATGATGTATATGAATTAGTCCAACTGTTTTTTTCTTTTTATTTTTTTTAAATACACAGAGAGATGTAATTTTTTTTTCATTCATTATCCTTAATGCTTTAGCTGCTAGTGTATCCTGAGTTACAGTAATAGGATTTTTTGTCATAACTTTTTTAATAGAAATATTATTTAATTCGCTATTGTTTTGTTTTAACTTTCTTATATTGCCATCAGTTAAAATACCCGTTGTTATACCTGTCTTATTTTTTGCAATTAAAACTCCTAATTTTTTTAAAGTCATTATCCTAACTGCTTTTTTAATATTTTCATTTTCATTAATGTAGGGGATCTTATTGCCTGTAACCATCAAATCCTCTACTGTTTTTAGTTGTTTGCCCAAATTACCACCAGGATGAAATTTTGAAAAATCATATTTGCTAAATTTTTTCTTTTTTAAAGAAACAACAGCTAGCGCATCTCCTATTGCTAACTGAATACTGGTACTTGAAGTTGGGACTATTCCTAAACCAGCCTCTTTTACTTGTGGGATTAGTATTCTGATATCTGATCCTTTATATAGAAGAGAATTTTTTTTAGACATAATTCCAATTATTTTTATTTTATTTCTATTAGCATATTTAATTATTGGTAAGAGTTCCTCAGAATTTCCTGAATTACTTATTAATATTAAAAGGTCATTTCTTGATATGCTGCCAAGATCACCATGTAAGCAATCATTTGCAGAAATTGAAAAAGATGGGCTTCCTACAGAGGATAGAGTGGATGCAATTTTTGAAGCTATAAGACCACTCTTACCCACACCACATAGAATAATCTTGGATTGGCAATTTGTTATGGCATTGACTGCTTTTTCAAAACTGAAGTTTATAGATTTTTTTAATTTTTGTAGAGCTTCAATTTCCAAATTTATTACATCTAAAGCTAATGATTTTAATTTTTTTTTCATTTTTAATGTGACCAAATATCTTCTTTAAACAAAGCTAGATCAAGATCTACTCTTGTTTTTAAAAATTTAAGACAGTTCTTGTATAGATCAACTCTATTTTCCCTTTCAAGAATTTTAATTAATTCATCATGAATTTTGTGAAGATAAATCACATCGTTGGCACAATATTTAAGTTGTGCAGATGTCAGTTCTCCACCAAAATCTGAGCTTTGAAACTGTTTACTAATATCTATATTTATAAATTCTTTTATTAAAGTTTTAAGGGAATGATTATCAGAATAAGATCTAGCTAATTTAGATGCAATTTTTGTATCTAAAATATTATTAGTTTGAGTTTTTAAATAATATTTTATATGAGCAATATCTGCTCTTCCAAAATGGAATATCTTAGTAATATTTTGATCAGATAAAATTTTTACTAAATTTGGAGCATGATAGCTTGATCTATCCAATTGCACTATATGAGCATCTGAATTTCCAGATGATATCTGTATTAAACACAGAGGGTCTCTTGTAACGTTTAGTCCCATGAATTCACCATCAACTGCTATTACATTGCCTAATTTCAAATCATCTGGTAAATCAGCTTTGTGAAGTTTAATATCAATATTCATTTTAACTTATATATATGATACCTAAAAATTGTCTAATTTTTGGCGGCAGCGGTCAAATAGGAAGGTTCTTAATAAGGAAATTAACCAAAAATAATATTAAAGTTACCGTAGTTACACGCAATATTCACCAAAAAAGTTATATTATTAAGACCCAAGGAAATGCAGGCTACATAAATATTATCGAGGCCAACATATATGATGAAAAAATAATAAGAAGTTTATTTGAAAAAGCAGATATTTGTATAAATTTAATTGGTATTTTGTTTGAAAATAAAAGAGGAAATACATTTCATAACATACATACTTTATTTCCCTCATTGTTATCAAAATTGGCTAGAGAATATAAATTAAAAAATTTTATTCATTTGTCTGCCCTAGGAATAAACGACGCAATAGACAGTGCTTATGCACAAAGTAAGCTCGAAGGAGAAAAAAATATATTAAAAAATTTTCCATTGGCAACTATTCTTAGACCTTCCATTGTTTATTCTGTAGATGATAATTTTACTACAAATTTTATGACTCTTTTAAATAGGCTTCCAATTTTCCCTTTATATTATTCTGGTAAAACAAAATTTACTCCCATTCATTGTTCAGATTTGACAGATATTATTTATAATATTATTTCTAAAAACATTAATTCAAAAATTATTGAATGCGTTGGGCCAGAAGTGATTACATTTAAAGAAATTCTTCTTAGATTATTAAGTTCAATTGAAAAAAAAAGATTACTAGTACCTATGCCTTTGACTATAGCAGCTATTACAGCAAAAATATTTCAATTATTTCCAAATCCTATTCTTACAGAAGATCAATTAAGGCTTCTTAAATATGATAATGTTTTATCAAACAAATATAAGAGTAATTATGATATTGGATTACCAAGTAAAAAAAATTTTGATGAAGAAGTAAAAAAATATTCTTACATGTGGCGTGAAGGGGGGCAATTTTCAACTTTTAAGTATACTTCTAAAGATGATACTTAAAATAGATTAGGCAGATTGAATTTTTTTTCCAATAAATCCTGGAACATCTTCTTTATCTGTAACCTCCTCTTTTTTACCTTTAGGTTGATAAGCATAAAGTAAATGAAGTTTACAGTAAGAAAAATCTTTTAAAGAAGATCTTCCACAAAAATAAAAATTTTTTTCATCAGGATGTCCTAGAGGCCATTTACAAGAATTTTCATCTAATTCTTCCAATTGTTTCGGATTTTCTGGCTCAAAGTCTTTTTCAATAATTAATGATTTAAATTTACTTTTTCTTCCTACTTTAGATTTAGTATTGCCTTCTTCCAATGAGGATTCAAAATTTTTATTTGATGTTGCGGTTCTTGTTTTAATTTTTGCTGAAAGTTTTAATCTATGTGCTTTTCCAATAACTGCATTTCTACTAATACCACCAATTATTTCTGCAATTTGGCTTGCAGTATTGCCTTTACCCCAAAGCTCTTTTAATTTGTTTACTTTTTCGTCATTCCAGCTCATAATCTATATATAGTGTTACGATTTATATAAATAACAATATACTGAAACAGTATTATAATAAACAACCAAAAATGATGAGTTATCAACAAAAATATAATTAAATTTGGTGCATGTACATTTCAATCATAACTTGTATCTAAGAATTAAAATTTATAAAAACAAACTTAACTTATGAGCTATTTAGCAAAAAATTATAATAGAAAAAAAATTTCCTTTAAATACGGCAAAGGCAGTTATCTCTATACAATTGATGGCAAAAAATATTTGGATTTTGTACAAGGTATAGCTGTAAATTGTTTGGGTCATGCTCATCCAAAATTAGTTAAAACTATTAAAGATCAATCAAAAAAACTATGGCATGTTTCTAATGCTTTTCAAATTCCAGAGGGGGAAAAATTAGCCAAAAAATTGTGTCAAAAAACATTTGCTGATTATGTAATGTTTCAAAATAGTGGTGCAGAGGCCACAGAGGCAGCCATAAAGGTAGCTAGAAGATATTTTTATTCAATTGGAAAACCCAATAAAACAAGAATTTTATGTGTGAAAAATTCATTTCATGGAAGAACTTTAGCTACAATTTTTGCAAGTGGTTCTAAAAAAATGACAGAGGGCTTTGGGCATGTTGGTGGTTTTGACCATTTTGTCTTTGGAAATCACAAATCTTTAAAAAAAAAGATCACTAAAAATACAGCTGCGATTATGATCGAAACTATAATGGGTGAGGGTGGTATCAAAGTCATACCAGACTGGTGTTTAAAAGAATTGAGAAAGATATGTAATAAAAAAAAGATATTATTAATCTTAGATGAAGTACAATGTGGAATCTCGCGATCTGGCGATTTTTTTGCTTTTGAAAAATCTAAAGTAAAACCTGATATTGTGCCTATTGCCAAAGGTATTGGAGGCGGATTTCCTATCGGCGCAGTTCTTATGAATAAAAAAGTTGCTTTAGGAATGACTCCAGGCTCCCATGGATCTACATTCGGAGGAAACCCCTTGGCCATGGCAGTAGGAAATTCAGTTATGGATATAGTTTCAAGTAAAAAGTTTTTAGGCAATATAAGAAATTTATCAAAGTATTTTATTTTAAATTTAAATTTGTTGAAAAAAAAATATCCTGGTATTGTTAAAGAGATAAGAGGCAAAGGTTTACTAATTGGGATACAACTT
>QCNX01000029.1 GCA_003210015.1 Pelagibacteraceae bacterium AG-426-P20
TGAAATTAACAATTTATCAATAGATCCAAAGTTTGAAATTTCAATTATCATAGTTAATGACGCCTCAAATCATGACCGTCAAGTAGACGACAAAAATTATGAGAATATAAATTCTTTTAAAATTCTGAATATGAAAAAAAATCAAGGTCATGCAAGATGTATTGCAACAGGACTAAAGTATATCTATGAAAAAGAAGATTTTGATTATGTAATTCCAATGGATGGCGATGGAGAGGATAGGCCCGATGAAATCCTAAAATTTTTAAATCAAATTGAGGACTCCAAAGAACATCCTATTGTTGGAGAGAGAATTAAAAGGTCAGAAAATTTGGTCTTTAAAACTTGTTATCAAATACACAAATTAATTACTCTAATTTTTACAGGAAAATCTATTAAATTTGGTAATTTTACCTGTTTACCTAAAACAACAGTTGAAAAAATGGTTAATGAAAAAGCTACCTGGAATAGTTTTTCAGGATCTTTAGCAAAAATAGAAAAAAACCTATCATCTATACCATCTGTAAGAGGAAAGAGATATTATGGACCATCTCAAATGAATTTTTTTAGTTTAATAAAGCATTCTCTTTCGATGATAAGTGTTTTTAGAAAAACATTTTTAATCCGTTCTGCTTTATTCATAATTTTTTATATTTTAATAATTAAGAGTTTTGCTTCAGTAATAACTGCAATACCACTGATATTTTTATTAATAGCTGTTTATATGGTCTCCAATTTAGCATTAAGAGAAAATATGGATGAATTTGACAAATCTTTATCAAATATAAATGATACTGATAAAATTAAATGAAAAGATTTATAACACTTATTGTAATATCATTTCTAATTTCAAATATTTCTAAAGCCAATTTTAAAGAAATTAAAAAAAAAGCTGCAGTAAATAACCCAGAAATTATTTTTCCAATTCCTAAGAATCTAGATAAGTGCATTATAAATATGTATGTAAATAAAGGTAACAATCCTGTTTTACCAGTTATAAAAGTTGATGCGCCATCAGGCTACGGATTAGATAATAGATTTAACTATGCTTTAAATAAATTTGAAAATTTTAAACGACCATGTGGTGGAGGAAATGTTGAAGCTTGTGAGAATGTCAAAAGGGTAATTTTAGATTGGGCAAAAGCAGATGCAGCTCAACGGAAAGGAGCGTCTGACCATGAAGCAAAACATTGGAATGATACTTTAACGGTTAACCTTTGGATTGCATCTCCGATGATGGCCGGATACTCATTTGCAAAACAGAAAATAACTATTCCTGAGGAAGAAGACAAAATTATTAAAGATTGGTTTAAAAAGATTGTTAAAAAAAATCAACATCTTATGTATGAGTTAAAAAAATATAAACAAGGCACACAAGCAATTGGTGTTCCTAGAAGCGCACATAATCACGCATTGTCTTCAGCAATTAGTCATATGCAGTTAGGTATATTGCTGAATGATGATAAATTATTTAGAAAAGCTTTTAAAAATTATGAAAATGCTATTAAATTTCAAAGAAAAGACGGAAGCATGCCAATTGAAACTAGAAGAGGGGGTAGGGCAATTTTTTACCAAGGAAGAGCAATGACCGCATTAACATCAATAGCAATTATTGCTGAAAATCAAGGTTATAATATTTGGGATTACGATCATAAAGGAAAAAATTTTCATAATATTGTTAAATTTTTCATAGACTTTACTGAAAACAATGAAATTGTTTTTAAGTACGCTAAAGAAATGAAAGCCCCAGGACCTGCAAAAGATTATAAAAGACAAGATGTTGACGGTAGTTCAAGCAGTCAATGGGGTTGGCTTTATGCATATGCTACTCGATATCCAAATCATGAGAATATTCAAAGACTTAAACAGTGGTCTACTAACTATAAAGATCTAAATAATTACCAAAAAAAAATAATCTCTAATTTTGATAACGTTTTAAAAAGAAATGCAGGCACATCTTCCTGGACAGTGGTAGAGCCAAGATGTCATTTTACTAAGTAGCTCTAATCGTTGGTAAACAATAGAAATCAGCCGTATCAATTTTAGAAGAATATTGTCTTCTCATATTCCATTTTTTATGAACCCCTGCACTTGCAAGACTCAATGTTGATCTTCCATACCTATAATTAGTATTATCAATAGATTTCATTAAACTATTTATCTTTTCATCTTTTTCAGATGAAAATAAATTTTTTCTCCCATCATCACTACGCAACCCTGTAAGCATGACACCTGCTTTTTGATATTGATAACCATTTTTAAAAATTCTTTCTAAAATAGAAACTGCAGTCTTAACAGTTTCGATACTATTGTTCGTTGCAATTGGAAAATCAATTGTCTTTGCGTTTGAATAGTAACCATAATTTCTTTGAAAAGGACTGGTTCTAACAAATACAGTAATTGCTTTAGCAACTAAAGACTCTGATCTAATTTTTTCAGATGCATTTAAACAATAATTTGCAACAGCTTCTTTTAATTCTTGAAATTTTTCAATTCTTTTTCCAAATGATCTTGAGACAACACAACTCTTTCTTTTAGTTTGTGTTGTTTCTAAATTAATACAAGGAATACCCCTAAGCTCCATTGCAGTTCTTGATCCTAAAACATTAGAAGATTTCTTAATCCAAGTGTTTGATTTATTTTTAAGTTGCTTAGCATTATAAATTCCATTTTTTTGATAAAATTTTGTAAGTTGTCTACCAACTCCCCATACATCGTTAATTTCAACTTTTTCTAAAATAGGATCTAAATTTTCTATTCCAATCAAACTAGTAACACCTGATTGTTTTTTTTTTGCAATATGATTTGCAACTTTGCTCAAAGTTTTTGTTTTAGCGATACCAATACTAGTTGGAATGCCAGTCCACTGTAAAACAGTATCTCTAATTTCTTTTCCAACTTTTTCAACTTCAGTATCTGGAAAATTTGACAAATCTATAAATGCTTCATCAATTGAATATACTTCTATCTCTTCATTAAATCTTTTAAGAGCTCTCATTACTCTTCTGGATAAGTCTCCATATAAAGAATAATTTGATGAAAAAACTTCAACTTTATTTTTAACAATAATATCTTTAGCCTTAAAATAAGGTTCACCCATTTTAATACCCAAAGCTTTTGCCTCATTAGATCTTGAGATAATACAACCATCATTATTGGATAAAACTACAACTGGCTTTTTTCTTATTCTTGGATTGAATAATCTTTCACAAGAAACGTAGAAAGAATTACAATCAACTAGAGCTAATTTTCTAGTACGTTGAATGGATGACATAAGTTACAACCCCCCAAATAAAAACATCTTCTTCTTCATTAATTAAAATTCTATTAGAAAAATCTTTAGAACCTGATGTTAGAAATTTTTTATCTCTTTCTTGAACCAAAGTTTTCACCACAAGTTCATCATGAACATTTGCAATAACTGTTGAAAAGTTTTTTGGTTTTAAACTTTTGTCGACAACCAATAAGTCTCCATCATTAATTCCAACATCCACCATGGATTTTCCTTGCACTCTGATAATGAAAGTTGCCGGAACATTCCTAATTAAATGCATGTTTAAATCGATATCTTCTTCGATATAATCAGTGGCAGGCGAGGGAAAACCAGCGCCAGCTTTATGTAGATAATAGGGAATAGTTAGTTTCATGTTCTTGTTTTGTTCTTATTTATAGCTCATTTCTACAATGCACGCAAGAGGTTGTATTTTGAGTCCGTAATTGAATCAAAAGTGAATCAAAACGTGAACATCAAAACTATATTTTGTATGCTTGTGGATAACTTCAACCAAGGATAGTTTTAAATTCTAATTTAATTATAAAAGGAGAAAAATAATGAGTTCAATTGAAGTCAAAACTTTTGACAATCCAGACGAAAGTAACACAAATTTTAAAAATGCCAAAATAGATATTGTGAAAGTAGGAGATCAAAGAGTTATGAGATTAGTTTTACAACCAGGCTGGAAATGGTCACAAGACATTAAGCCAACAGTTGGCACAGATAGTTGTAAAGCAAAACATCTTGGCGTAATTGTTTCAGGAGCAGTCTGCGCAAAACATGATGATGGAACTGAATTAACTTATAAGGCTGGTGATGCATATTCAATAGAACCGGGTCATGATGGTTGGGTAGTAGGCGATAAACCTGCGGTAGTTTATGAGTTTCATGGAAAATGGGGAGAATAGTGAAAAAACTATCGTGTCATTGTGGTGCTATAGAGGCTGAAATAAATTTAGAGGGAGACTTAGCTAAAGTAATAAAATGTAATTGTTCTATTTGTAAAAGAAAAGGAGCGATTATGTCTATGGTAAAAAATGAAGATTTTAAAATTGTAAAAGGTAAAGATAAATTAAAACTTTACCAATTTCATTCAAAAGTTGCCAAACATTACTTTTGTTCAGAGTGTGGAATTTACACTCATCATAATCCAAGAGTCAATCCAGCAATGACAGGATTTAACGTAGGCTGTATTGATGAAATAGATACTTTTAAATTAAATGAAGTTCCTGTAAATGATGGTCAAAATCATCCATTAGATAAAAAATAATTTTCATGCAACAATTTAGTTTATGTTTTAGTAAGGTTAAAAAAGATTGTTTTAAGTTTATAAAATCTCAAGAGACAAAGGCGGATAAATTTAAGAATAAAGAGAGAATGATTAAATCTTTCCTAATTCCATTGTGTTTTTGGATTAGCAAAAAGGCTAATAAAAAAAGCCCTTATTTTGTAGGTTTAGCAGGAGGCCAAGGCACTGGTAAAACTACAATAAGTTCTTTAATTAAGATTATTTTAACTAAATACTTTAAATTGAAAGTTTTTAAAATTTCTATTGATGATTTTTATAAGACAAGAAAAGAGCGAATTAGTTTATCGAAAAGAGTTCATCCCATGCTTTTAACAAGAGGAGTTCCTGGAACCCATGATATTAATATGATGTTGAATTTTTTTAAAAAAGTAAAGAGCAAAAAATTTAAAGGATTGAAACTTCCAACTTTTAATAAAGCTATTGATGACAGATTTGCTAAAAAAAAATGGTATGATTTAAAAAAAAGACCAGATGTTATCATTTTTGAAGGCTGGTGTGTTGGTGCAAAATCTGAAAAAAATACTAATTTAAAGAAAACAATTAATTCAATGGAGAAAGCAAAAGATCAAAAACAGATTTGGAGAAAATATGTTAACCATCAATTGAAATCAAAATATAAAAATTTATATTCACAATTAAATTGTTTGATTTACTTAAAAGCAAAAAATTTTAGTTTGTTACAAAAATGGAGATTAAAACAAGAAAGAAAACTTTTATTAAATAATAAAAGAAATTCAAAACTTAAAATTATGAATAAAGAGGATGTTTTGAGTTTTATGCAAACTTATCAAAGAATTACTCAAAATATGTTTAAGAATATGCCTAAATACGCGTCAATAATAATTAATTTAAACAGTAACCATCAAATAAAATCTGCAGTATATAAAGGATGATGAAAAAATTTTTAGTAATTATTTTAAGTTATTTATTTTTATTGAGTAGTGCAAACGCAGAAACTTTTTCTGCTGCACTTAAAAAAGCTTATAAAAATAATCCAGAGCTTAATGCGGAAAGAGAAAGTTTAAATATTTCGGAGCAAGAGTTAAAGATTTCCAAGGGCTCATATCTTCCAACTGTAACTTTAAGTGGAAGTAAAATTGAGGAAAAGACCGATAAATTGACTGATCGAACAGGAGCTGATGCAAGAATAACAGATGTTGATCCAGTAGTAAAATCAATAACGGTAACACAAACATTAATTGATTTTGGTCGAGGAGCGGAATTTGCAAAAAGTAAAATAGGTATTGATTTAGCAAAAGCAAAGTTTTTAAAGAAAGAACAGGATATTTTGTATAAATCAATAGAGGCCTACACAGGGGTTCTTTCTGCAAGTGAAAAACTAAGAATTAATAAATCTAATGTAAATTTATTAGACAGACAAGTTGAAACAGATAGAATTAGACTTGAAAGAGGCAATATATCTTTATCCGATGTTGCCCAATCAGAATCATCGTTTGCAGGGGCTCAAGCAAAATTAATACAAGCTGAAAATGATTTTTTAACTAGTAAACTTAATTATGAAAATGTTATTGGAAAATTGGGTGATCCAGATATGCTGGATAAGTCTTCAATTATAGAAGTAACATTGCCTAATGAATTAAATTCTGCAATAGAAATTTCAAAGAAGAATAATCCCAATTTAATAATAGCTCAATTAGAATACGAACAATCAAAAAAAGATACAACAAGTGCAAGATCTGATTTAGCGCCATCTGCTAAATTATCTTTTGATAGATCAAAAACTGATGACTTAAGTGCTACCTATGATCAAAGAGAAAAAGATACTTTAACAGCCACAGTTACCTGGCCATTTTATTCTGGAGGAAAAAATATTGCCTCTTTAAAAAAAAATCAAAGTCTTGAATTACAAAAAAATTTACTACTTGATAACATGACAACAAAAAATCTCACAGATGTTGCTAGTGCTTGGTCAAATTATCAATCAAATAAAAGTTTATTAAATTCTGTTAGAGCACAAGTTAATGCTGCTGAAATTGCTAATGAAGGAATAGTTGCTGAATACAATAGTGGCTCAAACAGAACTACTTTAGAAGTTATTCAATCTAACTCTCTATTATTAAACGCTCAAATTTCACTTGCTGATTCTGAAAGAAACTACATTCTATCGCAATTTAATCTTTTAAAGTCCCTTGGGTTACTTAATAGCGACTATCTAAAAATCAGATAAAATTTGGTCTTTTTTACCTAAATTAAATTAATCTTGCTAATGAGAACAAAATGTGTACATTTGTTTTATGATTCGAGTGATAAAAAAATTAAAAAAAGAGGCTAAAAATGACGAAAAGTAACCTAAAAGTAGTTAAATCTACTAAAGATCAAGAAATGGACATCAAAGAAAAAAATAAAGCATTAGATGCTGCGATCAGCCAGATAACTGACAACTTCGGAAAAGGTTCAGTTATGAAGCTGGGCGAAAAAAGAGCTATGGATATCGAGTCGATATCTACAGGTTCTTTAAGTTTGGATTTAGCTTTAGGAATAGGTGGTTTACCTAAAGGAAGAATTATTGAAGTTTATGGACCAGAGAGTTCTGGAAAAACAACATTAGCACTACAAGTTGTTGCTGAAGCTCAAAAAGCTGGTGGAATTTGTGCTTTCGTTGATGCGGAACATGCTTTAGATCCAGTCTATGCAAAAAAATTAGGTGTAAATACTGAAGAGCTTTTAATCTCTCAGCCAGACGCTGGTGAGCAAGCTCTAGAAATCGCTGATACACTAGTAAAATCAGGCTCTATTTCAGTTATCGTAATTGACTCTGTTGCAGCTTTAACTCCAAAAGCTGAAATTGAAGGAGAGATGGGAGATCACCATGTTGGTCTTCAATCAAGATTAATGAGTCAGGCTTTAAGAAAATTAACTGGTTCAATTTCAAATACAAACACAATGATGATTTTCATTAACCAAATCAGAATGAAAATTGGAGTTATGTTTGGAAGTCCCGAAACGACATCAGGTGGAAATGCGTTGAAGTTTTATTCATCTGTAAGAATGGACATTAGAAGAATTGGTGCCATCAAAGATAAAGATGAAATTATTGGTAACTCTACAAGAGTGAAAGTAGTTAAAAATAAAGTAGCTCCACCATTTAAAGTTGTTGAGTTCGATTTAATGTATGGAAAAGGAATTAGCAAAATGGGTGAGTTAGTAGATCTAGGAGCTAAAGCTGACATTATTGAAAAATCAGGAGCATGGTATGCTTACAAGGGTGAGAAAATAGGACAAGGTAGAGAAAATGCCAAAGTTTACTTAGCTCAAAACCCACAAGTTGCTGCAGAAATTGAAATGGCAATTAGGGAAAAAGCTGGTGTGATTTCCAAAAAAATTGAGGGAAATCCATTAAGTCCTGAGAAAATTGAAAAAGAGAAGAAAGTAGCTGAAAAAGAAGAGGCTGAAAAAGCAGAAGCTACTCCACCATCTAAAAAGAATTAATAGGTCATCTTTATTAATAAAAGGCGCTTAATTTAAGCGCCTTTTTTCCCTATAATTTAAATAGGTTTTAAATCACCTTTATAGAATTTAAGTTTGATTAGTTTATCTTCACAAAATATTGCTTCATCAATATTAATATCGTTTAATTTAAAATCAAAAAATTGAATTTCTTTACAATTTTCGTTTACATTATTTTTAAATTCTCTCTTAGTCTTATATTTAATATTTAGCTGATTAATATTAGAAGTTAGAGTAGATATATTTTCTTCTCCAATAATATTACCTAATTCATTAAGAATAGATGTTTTACTTTTCACATTAAGATTATCTAGATTTTTATTATCAAAATTATAATTTATTACTGTAAAAACAATTAATACCACACAAGCTGCAGCTAAAGCATTTACTAATTTAATTTCATAATCAAACAATTTTTGAAAAATAGATTTTTTTTCTTTGATTAAAAGGTCTATAGTTCTTTGAGGAATATTTTCTTGCTCTATAGATTTGTATTTTTCAAATAATAAATTATTAATCTGCCTATATTCTTCTACTTTTTTTTTAGCAGTGGGATTATCTTGTATAAATTTTTCAACCTCACTAATATCTTTAGCGTCTAATTCTCCATCCACATATAATTGTAATTTAATATCGTCAATATTCATAATTTCTTCTCTTTATTGAA
>QCNX01000030.1 GCA_003210015.1 Pelagibacteraceae bacterium AG-426-P20
CTATAGGTTTTTGCAGATATTTCGTTAATTTTTTTAGTTAAACCATAAATATTTTTTGGATTTAGATGAAAATTTTCATTTACAGGATATTTTTTAGCATCTCCGTAAACAGAACTTGATGAGGCAAAAAATAATTTTTTTACTTTTAAACTTTTTGCAAGATCACATACATTCAAAAATCCAATTAAATTTGCAAAAAAATAACTATCTGGTTTGATTAATGAATACCTTACCCCTGCTTGAGCTGCAAAATTGAAAATAATATCTATTTTTTTTTTTTTAAAAAATTTAAATAATTGTTTTCTATTTGATATATCTATTTTTTTAAAAATAAAATTTTTATTTTTTTTTAAATTTTCTAATCTTAATTTTTTAAGTGGAACAGAATAATAATCATTAAGATTATCTACTGCATAAATTATATTTTTTTTTTGTAAAAGGCTTTTAGATAAACTATATCCAATAAATCCACACGCACCCGTAATTAAAATTTTCATATATTTTTTTTAATTATATACAACCTAGTCTCATTTAAATTTTTATTTTTAAAATGAACATTTTTATTTTTATGTTTAAATTTTTTAATTTTAATTAATTCATATTTTGGATGCCATAAGAATAATTTGCTATAATCCATCTTTCTGGAATATATCCCTTTCCGATGTATATATTTAACATATTTAGTATTTTTATGATAAAAATCATAAATAAATAATAATCCATTTTTTTTTACAACTCTATTTGCCTCATAAATAATATTAAATAAATCCTCATCGTCCGATAGATATAAACAAAAATTATATATTAAGATATCAAAAGAACTATTTTTAAAAGGCAAATCGTCCGCTGTTGATACTTTTAAATTAAGATCTAAATTTTTTTTAGAATTAATAGCAAGTAAAGACGGATCTATCCCATTACATTTTGTGTTCTTAAAGTTTTTACTTATATAATTTATTAAACCAGCATCACAACACCCAACCTCTAATAAATTAATTTTTTTTTTATTTTTTTTTAAATAATTTTTTAATTCAATAAAAATTTGATGTTTTTCATAATTTACATTGCTTAATCTCTTTATATTTCTTTTATAAAAATTATTTGCTTCAAATTTCAAAAAAATTTTCTTTTGTTTTTTCATTTTTAAATTATTTAGTAAACGTAAAAATTTTTTTTAGTAAATCTAAAATTTTAAATCCCAACTTATATAATACTAAAAATATTATTAGAAATATATTTTGTCCGTTATCATATCTTATAGTAATTTCATCTTTCAACAACTTGATCCATGGTACTCTACTCGAAAATCCTCCTCTTCTAAAATTTCCAAAAATTTCATTTTTTTGTGTAGCAACCCCGCTCATTTTTTTTTTTACGATCATTCGATAAAAATAATCATAATCTGCATGATACCTGTATTTTAAATTGTAAAATCCTAGTCTTTTTGCGGAAGAATTTTTAATAAAGAAACCCGTCGAATGACTTGAATAAAATCCCCAGCTGTAGTGTATTTTTTCTGGCTTATAACCATGTAGAATGCCCCAATGTTTTTTTACACTACCAAAAATAAAATCTATATTCGTATTTTTTGCGATATATTTAGTTAATATGTGCAATGCATCATTCTCATATGTGTCATCAGAATTTATTATACCAATATAATCACCTCTTGCTAAATTCAATCCTTTATTAAAAGCATCATATAAACCTTCATCTTTTTCACTTACCCAATAGTCAATCAAATTGGAATTATTTTTAATTATTTCAAGAGTTTTGTCTGTTGACCCACCATCAATCACTATAAATTCATAATTTTTATAAGTTTGATTTTTAATACTATCGATTGTTTCTTGTAGGTATTTTTCACCATTAAGTACTACAGTTATAATGGTAATCAATGGTTTGTTAGGTAAACTTTTTTTAAATTCTGAATTTATTCTTAAACCTCCTTCTGAATATCTTTTTTTATTTGGTGATAAAGGATAAAAATTCAGAGTTTCATATTTATTAAATTCTTTATTCATTGAGCATTAAATTTCGTTTAAAATTAATTTATCAATTACATCCTCAATATAAAATTTAGGAGACCATTTTAAAAAATATTTTATTTTTGATATTTCTGCTCTACTTTCATTTATGTCATTAATTCTGAAATATTTTTTATCTATTACTACAAAATCTTTCCAATTAAGATTGTATTTTTTAAAAACATATTGTAAAACATATTTTATAGAAACACTTTTTCCTGTCCCTATTACAAAATCATCAAATTTTTTTTTTTGCATTATTTTATATATTAAATCCATATACTCAGGTGCCCAACCCCAGTCTTTTATTGTGTTAATATTACCTAAGTGTAATTTTTTTTTTTTATCTAAAGATATTTTTTTTGCTGCATTTATAATTTTTGGAATTAAAAAATTTTTATTTCTTAGAATTGACTCATGGTGAAAAAAAACTGCAGAAAAACATTTTATTTTATATTGTTCCCTATAAAATTTTGTAAAATATAAAGTAATTAATTTTGATAAACCATAGGGATTATATGGTAGCATTTCACTTTTTTCATTTTTTTTCTTTTTAGAACTTGAAAATATTTCACAAGAAGATGAGTTGAAAAATTTAATCTTTTTTTTTAAATCCCTTAATATTTCTAATATGTAATAAACAGGTATAATATTACTAGTTATAGTTTCATATGATAAAATTTGAGATTTTAATGGAGAAGGTTGTCCACTAAAAAAATATATTTCATCACATTTTGAATTTACAATTAATTTTTTAATTTCATTTTTATTATAAATGTCGATTTTTTTTTGGGAGATATTTTTTTTAATCTTAATTTTTTCATGATTAAATTTTTTTTTAATATTTCGTGTAACATTAATAATTTTATAATTTTTTTTTAATAAAAGTTTGCACATATACGAACCATCTTGACCACTTCCACCAAAAACTATTGCTTTTTTATTCATATCTAAATCATTTTTTTATAAACTTGGCTTGTTTCTTCAGCACATTTCATCCAACTAAAAAATTTTAATCTGTTTTTTCCTCTTTTAATTAGATCTTTTCTAATTAAATCAGAAAATAATACTTTAGATAAAGTATTAGCCATTGATAAGTGATCATTAGGATCAAAGTATTCTACAGCTTGATCTGCAATCTCTTTAAAAACAGGTATATCACTGCAAATAACAGGGCAACTATTAGCAAATCCCTCTAAGATAGGAAGTCCAAAACCTTCATATTTAGATGGATATATCAACAGTCTAGCATTTTGATAAAATGAATTGAGTAAATTGTTATCACCCTCATAAAATAAAAATTTTTCAGGATCTATTTTATATAATTTAAATAAACTATATTCAAAGTTTGTTAGATTTTTACCTCCAAAGAGAACAATTTTGAAATTGTTAAGTATCTTTGGTGCTGTAGATAAAGCTTTTAAAAAGTTTTCAAAATTTTTATATTTGTGTCTATTACCAACATATAAGATATAAGGATAATCCATTGGAGATTTAATATTATTTATTAAATTTTTTTTAGTTCCCAAATAAATAGTTGAAATTTTATTATTATCTACATTGTAAAATTTTTTTAAATCATTTGCTGTAGATTTAGAAATACAAATGATATGGTCTGCTCTATCTAAAATTTTTTTTTTAGGAAATTGAGGGTTTTGATAACCGTAATTTTTATAAAAAATTTCATGAATTAAATCAAAAACTGTAACTACCAAAGGTTTTTTATATTTTTCAAAAGAGCCATTATAATAAGTGGTGTGAATTATATCAGGTTTAAAACTTTTTATGAAATTTTTATTAATAATTTCATTTAATGTATCAAGTTTTGGTACAAGTTTTGTATTTGCCAAGTAACTTGAAAAAAATAATTTTTTTTCAAATCCAATATTATTTTTAATTGAATTTTCTTTTAAAAATTTATTCAAATGGAAACCTGCAAAAATTTTTGCATTTACATTAATATTATTAAGATAATTAGTTAATTGAATAAAATAATTAGAAGGTCCACCTCTTTCTTGTTGAGAGAAGATTTTATGGTCATAGAAAACTTTCATGTTTATTTAATTTTTTTTAATCTTTTATTCTCTATTAGAAAAGCATTATCACAAAACTTAATTAAAGACTTTTTGTGTGTAATAATAATAATAGTTTTAGTTTTTTTTAAAATATTAAAATTTTTAATAATTTTATTTTCAGAGGATAAATCTAGATTACTATTAAATTCATCTAAAATTAAAATATCAGGATTATTATATAATGCTCTAGCTATTCCTATTCTTTGAGATTGACCTCCAGAAATTTTGATTCCTCTGTCACCAACAATAGTATTATATTTTTGCGGGAATTTACTTATAAAACCATCTATTCCACTATATTTAATGCTGTGTAAAAAATTTTTATTATTAAATTTATCATTATCATTTCCAAATATAATATTATTTTTTATTGTGTCATCGATAAGGTTTATATTCTGTGCAACATAACCAACATTTAGAAAATTTTTATTTAATTTAAAATCATTATTATACAAAATTTTACCCTTGGTTGGTTTTAACAAACCAGAAATAATGTTTATTAAGGTGGTTTTTCCACTACCGTTTTTGCCAACAAAACAAGAAATAGAATTTTTATGTATTGTCATGTTAATATTTGACAAAATTTTATTATTTTTTTTATAGTTAAAGCTTACATTTGATAATTCTAATTGTTGAAACTTTATTGGAATATTAATTTTTTGGAAAATCTTATTATTTGTTTTTAATTTAAATTCTTTGTTAATTAAATTGATCAAAGGTTTGAAAAAAACCATTCTTTGAATTGCAGATGAAATTCTTGTAGCTGATGGCATCAATCTAACAAATGATGCAATATAAATACTAACTAATAAAATAATCTCACTTAATGATAAAAAACTTAAGCTTAGGAAAATTACAAAACAAATTATTGATACACATATTGTTTCAATAATTATTCTTGGAAGTTGTTGAAAAATATCAGTTTTAAAATCTATATTTGCTAAATATTTATCGAATTTTATTAATTTTTTTAAAAAAAAATTTTCTTTGTTTAATATCTTAATTTCTTTTACGCTTAAAAAATTTTCAAATATATTTTGATTTATATCTTTTTGATATTTTTGTCTTTCAAAGCCCCATAAAAATAGCCTATTTTTGCTAAATTTATTTATTAAATAAATAGCTATTGATAAAAAAATAATTACTAAAAGAGTTACTTTAAAATTTATTAAAAGAAGAAATATAGATAAAAAAAATATTACCAACAATTCTAAAAAAAAAGTTAAGTATGTTACTAAAATAACTGAAAAATACTGAGCTTCATTAATATTTCTAATTATTTCTGCAGAATTTTTTGAAAGAAAAAATTCGTAGTTCTGAGATAAATATCTTTTGTATAGATCATTAACAAATCTTAATCTTATATTCATTATAATTTTTCCTAGACAGAAATAATAAAAGATAATGAATAAGTTTTTTGCACTAAAAATAATAACAACAAAGAACAAAACATTTTTTATTTCTAAAGCAAAAGGTATGTTAATAAGTATATTTTGCAAAAATGGAATATTTGAAAAAGTTGAAGAACTACTTCCATCAAAAAATAAAATAATTAATGGAATAAGTACACCAATACTTAATATTTCTAAAAATGAATTTAAAATCATCATCACAAAAATAAAAGAAATCAATATTTTTTCTTTTTTATTTAATAAATTTTTAATTTTATTTATTTGATCAAAATTCATTTTATTTATTTAATTCATTTTTTAATTCTTCATATTCTTTCATCTTCTTTTTCATAAAAACTAGAGTTAAGTGCATTTTTTTTGAAATACCTTTAGGTGTTAGAACATAAAAATAGTTAAATTTATTTTGATTTTTTTTGAAATTTTCAATTTTTATCAATCCCTTTTGTTTAAGTGCGTTAATACAATAGTTGAGTTTTCCTAAGCTAAAACCAAGCTCATTGGCTAATTTTCTTTGTGTAATATTTTTTTTTTTGCTTAATTTAATTAATATATTTAAATTGTCTTGATTATTTTTCATAAACGTTCAATAATTGAACATGAATAAAGATTCAAAAAGATAAAGTAAAGAAATTAATACATTAATTCGTTGATTTTATTAAAATACTAGATTTTTATGAATTTTTTTAATAATTAGAATGTTCAAATAAGACAAATTTATGATTAAAAAATTTATACCATTTGGGAAGCCATACATAGGAAACAAAGAAATAAAATTTATCATCAATGTTATAAAATCAAAATGGATTGGAAGTGGCCCAATAACAGAAAAATTTGAAAATAATTTTAAGAAATATAAGAGTTCTAGGTATGCTCTTTCGGTAAACTCATGCACAGCTGCTCTGCATTTGTCACTTATTTATTGTGGTATAAAATACAATGACGAAGTTATTACAACTCCGATGACTTTTGCATCAACAATAAATTCAATTATACTAAGTGGTGCTAAACCAGTATTAGCAGATATTAGCCCTCATGATTTCAATATAGACCCAAAAGAGATTGAAAAAAAAATTACCAAAAAAACCAAAGCAATTCTAATTGTTCATCTTGCAGGGCTTCCTTGTGACATGAAAAGTATAATGAAAATTGTTAAAAAATATAAATTAAAATTAATTGAAGATTGTGCGCATGCAATTGAAAGTAGATATTATAAAAAACATGTTGGTAATTTTGGTGATACTGGCTGTTTTAGCTTTTACTCAACCAAAAACCTTACAACTGGTGAAGGTGGAATGGTAATTTGTAATAAAGATTATATTTATAAAAAAATAAGAGTTGCTAGATTGCATGGATTATCAAAAGATGCATGGAAGAGATATCTCCCAGAAAGTGTTAAAACACCAACAAAATTTGAGCACTACGATGTAACAGAAATCGGTTTAAAATATAATATGATTGATATCAATGCTGCAATGGGGATTGTTCAGCTAAAAAAAATTGATATTTCTTGGAAAAAAAGAAAAAAAATTTTTGAAATGTACAAAAAGAAACTTAGGAATTTGCCATTAAAATTTCAAGAATTTTCAAATAAAAATATTAAGCATGCTTATCATCTATTTTTAATAGTAGTTGATAAAAATAAGACAAAAAAAAATCGTGATGATTTAATATTATTTTTAAAAAAATATAATATTGGATGTGGTGTTAATTATAGAACAGTTACAGATATGAGTATATTTAAAAAAAAATTTGGATGGAATAAAAATACTTGTAAAAATTCAAAATATTTAGGAGATAACACATTAAGTTTACCACTATATCCAAACTTAAAAACTAAAGATGTGAATTATATTTGTGAAACAATACAAAAATTTTTTAAATCATAAAATAGCTTTTAGGTGTGATTATGCTGACATTCCTAAAATAGGATCTGGCCATTTATACAGATCAATAATAATAGCAAAATTTCTTCAAAAAAAATTTTCATTAAATCCTAAGCAAATTGTATTTATAGTAAAAACTAAAGGTAAGTATTTAAAAAACCCTAAAATTATAAGCAATCATAATTTTAAAATAATTTCCTTAAATGCTAATGTTGAGGATTATTCAAAAGAAGAGGCTTATTACTTAAAAAAAATAAAAGCAAACTTATTAATTATAGATAGACTAGGCAAAGTAACAAAAACCTTTTACGAAACTATAAAAAATAATTATAAAAAAAAAATCATAATTGATGATTCTTCGATTAATAGGAAATTTTTTGATTTAAGTTTAAATCCTTTAATTCAAAATGTTCCTAGTTTTAGATATAGTAAAATTGGATATAAATTTTTAATTTTAAATATTTTTAATAAAAAAAAAAAAGATATAAGAACAAGTTTAAACAATATATTTATTTTTTTTGGGAAATTTGATAATAAAAATTTAACAAATAAAGTTATAATTCTTCTTAATAAAATTAATTTTAAATTAAATCTAATTTTACCGTTATCATATAAAAAGGTAATAAAAATAGATAAATCAAAACATAAAATAATTTTTTTTGAATCAAAAAAATATTTTGAAGCACTTAGAAAATCAAATATAGCAATTATGTCTGGAGGAATTAGTTTATTTGATGGTGTTTTAAATAAAAAAAAAATTATTTGTATTCCTCAATATAAGCATCAAGAATATAATGCAAAAAAAATTGCGAAATTAAAAGTGATTAATTATGTTGATGCGGGTGATAAAAAATTTGCTGAAAAAATAATAAATTTGTTTTTAAAAATTTATAAAGATGAAGATTATCTTAAAAAAATTAATACTGTTCAGAAAAGGATAATTAATATAAAACAAGTTAATAATACTCTTGAATTAATTTCAAATATTTATGATAAATCAAAAAATAAATAAGCTATTTAACTTTGAGCAAAAGATAATATTAATTACAGGATCTTCTGGTCAAATTGGATCCTCATT
>QCNX01000031.1 GCA_003210015.1 Pelagibacteraceae bacterium AG-426-P20
GAATGGAGTCTAGAAGAGTTGACAACCAGGCTAGAGGTAGGTCCGGGAGACAGGGGGATGAAGGAAGCTCAATTTTCTATGTTAGTTTAGAAGATGACTTGATGAGAATATTTGGCTCAGAGTCAATGAATAATATTCTTGAAAAACTAGGACTAAAAGATGGAGAAAGTATAGATCATCCATGGATTAATAAAGCATTAGAGAGAGCTCAGCAGAAAGTTGAGGCAAGAAACTTTGATATAAGAAAAACATTAATTAAGTTTGATAATGTTCTTAATGATCAAAGACATGTAATATTTTCTCAAAGAAATGAAGCAATGAATAGCAATGAAATATTTTCATATTCAGAGAGATTTTTAGATGAGATAATTGATGATTTGATTAAATCAAAAATTAGAAAATTATCCAGTCCAAAAGATAATGAATTTGATACTATTTTAAAAACTTTAATGGGTAAAAGTTTAGATGAAGATAAATTTAAGGAATTTATTACACTTAAAGACAGTGATTTCAAAATAAGAATAAAAGATCAATTTAATAACAATAGAGCTGAAAGAACAAAGCTGATAGGAGAAAAACAATCAAAAGAAATAGAAAAAAGAATATTATTACAATCAATTGATTTAAACTGGAAATCACATATTCAATACTTAGAGCAATTAAGGCAAGTAATTGGACTTAGATCTTACGGTCAAAGAGACCCTTTAATTGAATATAAAAAAGAGGCTTTTAGTCTATTTTCTAATCTATTGGAAAAATTAAAATTAGACTACATTACTGTTCTAATGAATTTAAAAGTTGTTGAGTCTGAGACAAAAAAAAATGATGAAATCAAATCATCAAAAATTGACTCAAAATATATTGGAAAAAAAATGAGCAGAAATGAACCTTGTTTGTGTGGTTCAGGAAAAAAATATAAACGGTGTTGTGGTGCTTTATAAAAAAGAAACTATTAATAATATTAGTAAAAATATAGACCCTGCCAAATAATACAATTTTTTCTTTTCTTTAAAAAACTGACTTAAATTCATTTGTTTATATTCTTTTGAACTTAAACTTTCTGGATTACTTATAAAACCTTTACCTCTCCCAATTTTTAAAAATTTATTCTTTCTTTTATCAAATATTTCTCTAGGTGACATTTCTTTAAAATAGTTAAGGTTTTTTGAAATAGACATTTTAACATTGCTTAAAATTAAATCTCTATCTCTGTGTGCTCCACCTAAAGGTTCATCAATTATCTCATCAATAACTTTAAGTTCTAACAAATCTTTTGCTGACAACTTCATTGCTTTTGCAGCATCAAGCATTTTTTTTGGATCTCTCCATAAAATTGTAGCACATCCTTCCGGGGATATTACTGAATAAATTGCATTTTCTAACATAACTACTCTACTGGATGACGCTAATGCAATTGCACCCCCTGAGCCTCCTTCTCCAATTACAATAGCTAATGTTGGAACTTTTAGTTTCATGCAACATTCAATAGATTTCGCAATAGCTTCTGCTTGCCCCCTTTCTTCAGCACCTACCCCTGGATAAGCACCGGGTGTGTCAATAAAAGAAATTATTGGAATATTAAATTTATCAGCAAGTTCCATTAAACGAATAGTTTTTCTATATCCCTCAGGTCTCATCATTCCAAAATTTCTTTCAATTCTAGTGTCTAAATCTTCTCCTTTCTCTTGACCAATTACTAAAACTGATTGATCATCAAATTTTGCAAATCCTGCTATTACTGATTTATCCTCACCATAATATCTATCTCCAGCTAAAGAAATGAAATCCTCAAATAAGTTATCTATAAAAAATTTTGATTTAGGTCTATCTTCATGTCGAGCAACCATGGTTGTTTGCCAAGGATCTAAATTTGAATAAATCTCTTTTAATTTTTCATCAAGTTCTTCTTGTGTTTTTGAAATTTTATTAGTGTCTACCTCTGATAATCCTTCCTGATTATAAGGATCTTTAAGTTTATCTAATTCACTCTCCAAATTTTTAATATCAGTTTCAAAATTAAGATAGTTTTTCATAGTGATTTTTTATTATTACATAAGTAAGAAAAATGACAACAAAATGTCAATGCTACTATTAATTATTTGACTTAATTTTACATGAGTTTTAAACATTTAGAGATGTCATCAAACTATAAAAGTGTAAATAACCTAAAAGTTTCAGAGGATCTGCTATCTTTTGTTGATAATGAATTGCTGAAAGACACTGAAATTAGTCCAGAAAAATTTTGGTTAGGATTAAGTGAAGCCTTACACGATTTAGCTCCTAAAAATAAAGAACTTATAAAAAAAAGGCAAATATTACAAAAAAAAATTGATGAATGGCATGTGAAAAATAAAGGGAAAGATATTAAACTAGAAGAATATAAAAAATTTCTACAAGAAATAGGTTACCTTAAAGATGAAGGGCCTGACTTTAAAATTGAAACTGACAATGTTGATGACGAAATCACAAAAATTGCTGGTCCGCAACTAGTGGTGCCAATAATGAATGCGAGATATACTTTGAATGCAGCAAATGCTAGATGGGTAAGTTTATATGATAGCCTTTATGGAACGAATATTATTGAGTCAGATGAAGGTGGTAGCGAAAGATATGATCCTTTAAGAGGACAAGAAGTAATAAAATATGTAAGAGAGTTTTTTGACAAATATATCCCTATCGAGGGAACAAGTTGGAAAAATATTGCTGCTTTAAAGGTAATTAATAAAGATCTGGTTATTTTTAAAGATGATTATGAATATAAACTCAAAGATAAAAATAAATTTGTAGGTCATAGGGGTGATGCTAATAAACCTTCAGCAGTTATAATTCAAAATAACAATCTTCACTTTGAAATTATAATTAATCCAAAAGCATTTAGTGCTGCACACGATATTGCTGGAATAAGTGATGTAATAGCAGAGTCTGCTGTTTCTACAATTTGTGATAATGAAGATAGTGTTGCTGCTGTAGATGCTAATGACAAAATTGTTTGTTATAAAAATTGGCTAGGCCTAATGAAAGGAAATTTAAGGATTCAATTTGAAAAAAATGGTAAAAATTTAGAGAGAAAATTAAACCCCGATAGGAGCTACATTTCAAAAGAGGGTAAAGGTTTAAAATTACACGGAAGAAGCTTACTTTTAATAAGAAATGTTGGTCATCTAATGACTAATCCATCTATCATTCTAAAAGATGGTAGTGAGGTTCCGGAAGGTATTATGGATGCGTTTTTCACAACTGCAGCTGCTATTCATGATTTAAAAATAAAAAAAAACTCTAAGCAGGGATCTATATATATCGTTAAACCAAAAATGCATGGACCTGAAGAGACAGAATTTACAGATTTAATTTTTTCTAAAGTTGAAGATGTGTTTGGCTTAAAAAGGTATACTTGCAAGATTGGAATAATGGATGAAGAAAGAAGAACATCTGTAAACTTAAAAGAGTGTATAAGAACTTTAAAAAATAGAGTTTTTTTTATTAATACTGGTTTTTTAGATAGAACTGGAGATGAAATGCATACATCTATGGAAGCAGGACCAATGATAAAAAAAGGAGATATGAAATCTTCAAAATGGATTAAAGCATATGAAGACGGTAATGTTGATATTGGATTAAAATGTGGTTTTTCTGGAAAAGCTCAAATAGGTAAAGGTATGTGGGCAATGCCTGATAAAATGAAAGAGATGATGAAAGAAAAAATTAACCATTTAAAAGCTGGAGCAAATTGTGCATGGGTTCCATCCCCTACAGCTGCTTCATTACATGCACTTCATTATCATCAGATAAATATATTTGAAGAACAAAAAAAAATTAAAAATCGTGAACAAGCTAAATTAGATGATCTTTTGAATGTTCCAATAGTTAGTAATCCTAGTTGGTCAGAAGAAGAAGTAAATAAAGAAATTTCAAATTCGGCTCAAACTTTATTAGGGTATGTTGTTCGATGGATTGATCAAGGAATAGGCTGTTCAAAAGTTCCTGATATAAACGACATTGGTCTTATGGAAGATAGGGCAACTTTAAGAATTTCATCTCAACATATTGCAAATTGGATCCACCATGGAATAACAACTGAAATAAAAGTAATGGAAATAATGAAAGAAATGGCAAAGATTGTCGACAAACAAAACAAGAGCGATATAAGGTATATGAATATGAGTGACGATTATGGTAGATCAAGAGCATTTAAAACAGCATGTGATCTAATTTTTAAAGGAAAAGAACAACCATCTGGTTATACAGAGCCACTCTTACATTTAAATAGATTAAAAAGAAAAATTAATCAGAATTAGATTTTAAATTTGATCTGTTTTTAAATGCTGAAAATAAAGTTCCATCATCTAAACTTTCGATTTCACCGCCTACTGGCAAGCCTTGAGCTAACTTAGTTATTTTAACATTAGTATTTTTTAAACTATCTTGAATATAATATGCTGTTGTCTGACCCTCAACTGTTGCACTAGTAGCTAAAATAACCTCTTCAATTCCGTCTTTATTAACCCTTTCTACCAATGAATTAACTAAAAGATCTTCTTTCCTATGACTCATTGATGTGATGGTGCCTCCAAGTATATGAAAATAACCTTTATAAATATTCGAATTTTCAATAGACCATTGATCGGCCAAATCTTCTACAACACAAATCTTATTAAATTTTTCTTTTATATTCTCACAATTAGTACAGCCATCAGTATTTGATTTAAGCGAACCACATAAATTACATCTTGAAATATTCTTATATACTTGTGCTAAAGTGTTAATCATAGGTTTTATTAATTCATCCCTATTATTAATCAATTTTAAAACTATTCGCTTTGCAGACTTTGGGCCTAGGCCAGGAAGTTTGGAAATAAGTTTTATTAAATCTTCTATTTCAGTGATATTTTGCATTTATTATAAAGGCCATTTAAAACCAGGAATACCAAAGCTACTTGTAGCTTTAGATATTTCATCAGTCGTTTTAGATTTTAATTGGGCTTTTGCGTTATTATGTGCTGCAACTATTAAATCTTCGACTATCGATTTTTCTTCCTTTAAAATTTCATCAGATATTTCTATTTTATGCATCTCACCTTCCCCATCTAAAATTACTTTTACTGAGTTCGAGCCCGCAATTCCCTCTGCTTTTATATTTTTAATTTTCTCTTGGCTTTCTTTCATCTTAGCTTCAAGTTCTTTGGCTTTATCAATTATTTTTGTAAAATCAGTCATTTTTAATCATCTTTTTTAATGTTTTTTATATCAATTAATTCCGCATCAGAAAAATAATTCAACATATTTTTATATAAATCTGATTTTTTCGCTTTTTCAATTAACTCTTTTTTTTTATTTTTTTCCTTATCTTTAATAGATATTTCTCCTTTAGATTTACTAAAACTGATAATCCATCTTTGATTAGTCCACTCAAGAAGTTTTGTTGACAAATCTTTAACAAAATTTTTATCTAGATTATCATTAAACGAAATTTCAATTCTACCATTTTCAAATTTTACAAGGTTTACATTATTTTCCAAATCATATTTTAATTTTATTTCCTTTTTTGAATAACAAACATCTAATAAATCTTTGAAGGAGTTAATAGAAATTTCATTAATTACTTTTGTGTCTATTTTTGTTTGTGGTTTAATTTTTTTTTCTTGAGATACATTCTTTATTTGGTCAATAGTATCTTTGCTTAGTATTTTGTGAGAGGCACTATCTTGATTATTTTCTATAATTTCATTATTGGTATCTTTATTAAGAGGTTTAATATCACCTAAATGTATCAATCTTAATAAAAACATTTCAATCGACAAATGTTGATTAGAAACAATATCTAACTCATTTAAAGTTTGGATTGTAAATTGCCAAAATAAAATCAATACTTCACTATTAATGTCATTTGATATTTCTTTAATATTGTTAAACTCTTCATCATTCAATGTAAAGTTTGTGCTCTCTAATGTAAGTGCACTGATGTTCTTAAAATAATACAAAATTTCTAAAAAATCATTTATAAATATTTTTGGCTCAACACCCTGGTCATAAATTTTTCTATATTTTTCTATAACTTTATTTTGGTCTCCCTTAAGTATTAGTTTAAATAATTCTATTAATTGAGATTTATCAAAATAACCAAATATTTTTTGTGCAGCATTAAGATCTAATTCTTTTTCATTATCAATACTTAACAAAGCTCTATCAAGTAAAGACAATGCATCTCTGACGGATCCTTCAGATATTTTTACAATTAATTTTAAAGCTTCATCAGAAGCTTTTCCATTTTCTTTATCTTTTATTTTTTTTATAAACTCAAAAAGTTCCATAGATTTAATTCGTGACAAATCAAATCTTTGACATCTAGATACAACAGTAATTGGTATTTTTTTAATTTCAGTCGTTGCAAAAATAAATTTTAAGTATTCGGGTGGCTCCTCAAGCGTTTTTAATAGAGCATTAAATGCTTGCTTGCTAAGCATATGCACTTCATCAATAATAAAAATTTTATATTTTGATGATGTGGGCCCATATCTTGAGAATTCTATTAAATCTCTGACATCATCTACACCTGTTTTGCTTGCTGCATCCATTTCTAAAACGTCTATGTGACTTGAATTTGCGATTGCATCGCAATTTTCACACAAATCATTCTCACATAAATTTTCAATTCCATTTAAACAGTTTAAAGATTTTGCAACTATTCTAGCTATTGTTGTTTTTCCAATTCCTCTAATTCCAGTAAAAAGGTATGCGTTAGGTACTTTGTTTGCTTTTACAGAATTTATAATAGTATCTGCAACTACTTGCTGGCCAATTAAATCATTAAATGTTTGCGGTCTATATTTAAGCGCTAAAACTTTTGAGTTTTTGTTCATTATTTATAACTTTAGGAGACTAGAACCTGAACAACTGTCTCTACGATTGCTTCCGTTAAGATCTGGTCGGGTTCAAGCAGCATTCACCTCTAGCCTCCAAAACTATTATAGCAGTAATGATTTCTAATCTACAAGAAAAGATTAAAATTTATTTTTCTCTTAATTTGTCAGCTTCAAAAACACCTAGAACGTGAAAATCTTGACAGTGTAGTCCTAATTCCTCCAAAGATTTTTGTACTTTAGGATCTTCTATATGGCCGTCAAGGTCACATAAAAAAAAATAAGAATCGAATGAATTTTTTTCTGGATAACTTTGTAATTTTGTTAAATTTACTCCATTAATCGCAAAACCACCTAAAGATTGATAAAGTGCTGCAGGTTTGCTTTTTAATTTAAATAAAAATGAAGTGATATATTTTTTTTCACCAAACTCAGGTTGAGAAATATTTTTTCCCATAATCAAAAATCTTGTTGAATTTCCTTTTTCATTTTCAATATTATTCTCAATTATGTCTAAATTGTAAGTTTTAGCACTTAACGAAGATGCAATTGCAGCTTTCGTTTTATCCTTGCTTTTTGAAATCATTTCAGCAGATCCAGCTGTATCTGCTCTAACATGTTCTGTTAAATTATTGGATTTTATAAAATTAGAACATTGAGATAATGCTTGACCATGTGAATAAACATCTTTTATTTCTGAAATTTTAGCTCCAGGAATCCCTAATAAATTATGTTCAATCTTTTGAAAATACTCAGCATAAATATTCAATCTATATTCAAAAATAAGATATTCTATTCCTATGTTGCCAGTAATTCTGTTTGACTCAGGAATTATTATTTTAGAACTTGCATCTTTTGAAGCATTTAAGAAACATTCATCAAAAGTTTTGCACGGTATAATTTGGGCTTTTGAGTCAACTGATAAAGCTGCCAAGTGTGAATAGGCTCCAAATGTTCCTTGAAAAAATATTTTACTCATTTTAAATTATATTCCATTATTTTTTTTATAGCTACAAAATCCTCTTTTGTATCTACCCCTATTGGAGATTCTTTTGCAAGAGAAACATTAATTTTAATATTGTTGTCTAAAGCTCTTAGTTGTTCTAATCTATTTTTGATTTCATTTGGTGATTGATTTAAAGAAACAAAATTTTTAAGAGTTTTTAATTTATAGCAATAAATACCTAAGTGGTGATAAACGTTG
>QCNX01000032.1 GCA_003210015.1 Pelagibacteraceae bacterium AG-426-P20
CATTAGCTATTCTAAGAGCTTCATCACAAACATTTTTCCAGTTATCTTCCTTTAAATAGTTATCATACGATTGTCTTCCACCAATCCCATAACCTCCGGTTTCTTTTCTTCCTTTTTTTTCAACCATAACTGACACATTAAATCTCACTAATGGGCGCACATCGGTAAGTGTCTCCCCGCCTGATCTAATTATTTCTATGGATTTTTGTTCCCCACTAAAATTGGCAGTCACTTGTTTAACATTTTCATTTTTAGATCTTAGGTAATCATTAACTTGATTTAAAATTTTAATTTTTTCGTTTAATGTTTTTTGTTCAATAGGATCTATATTTTCGTAATATTTTTTATTAGACTTATTAATAGAGTGGTTATAAATACCTTGAGTAGATTTTAATGTAGATTTTAAACTATTTGCAGAAATTTTTAATGAATTTTTTGATATTTCATTCGAGTGAGAGTATGCAACTATTTCACCAGAAATAGCTCTAAATCCAAACCCTAAATCTGAGTTATAACTAGAATCTTTAATTTTATTATCATCTAATAGTATGGACTCTGATTTAGAATTTTCTAAATATAGTTCACCATCATCACATTTGTTTAATGTGTCTGATACTATATTATCAGCCTCGTTTCTGGATAAATCAGAATTTTTGAAGAAATCACTCATAAGAGACAATACATAAGTTGTTTAAGATAATTTTCAACTAGTGTATTTTACGCATGTACATATCTTTACTTAATTAGTAATTATCTTATTGTTATGGAAGTTTATTTCAACAATAGTTGTAAGATTTGTAAAGCTGAAATTGATCTTTACAAAAAAGAAAAAGTTAAACAAATTAATTGGATAGATATTACAAATAATAAAAGTGCAAGATCAGATACTAATAAAAATTACGAAGAACTTCTGAGAAGATTGCATGTTAAAAAAGACGGAAAAATATTTAGTGGAGCAGAGGCATTTCTGTTAGTTTGGAAAAATATTCCAAAATATAAATTTTTGTATATTTTTTTTAAACTTCCAGTTATTTTTCAAATTTTTTCAATTGGGTATGAAATAATAGCCTTTTTTTTATATTTAAAAAATAAAAACCAAATTAAAGATTAATTAAGGATTAATATCATAAACTTACTTAACCAAGACATAAAGCAAACAAATAAAATAAGAGATATCAAATACATGATAGTAATAAGTCTATTTCTCTTTCTTCGTAACCTTACAAATTTTTTATCGTCTAAATCAGATATATCTCTATTTCCAATTACAGGATAATCGTAGCTCCATCTCCATGTGCTATCACCTAATCTGGGATCAAGTTTATTAATATAAACTATCCATGATAAAATATATTTTAAAAACAAATATATAATTATCAAAAAAATTGTTCCTATAAGCATTGAACATTATACAATTTAATAAAGTTTAATTAATACTTTTTTCTCTTTTTTTTGAAATTAATTGAGTCAAAGAGTCCACCATTGTATCTGAGGCTTTAAATATTTCATTATTCTTAAATTCGTGAGAAATATTTTTTTCTTGATTTGTTTTATCCTCTATAACAATCCCTTCATCTGGAGAATTATTTTTAATATAAATTAATAATAACCATTCTTCATCGTTAGCCTCATCCCATTTTACAAAAATTTCACCTGTTTCAAATCTTCTGTCTATACAACGCAAAATAGACATATGTCTTGTAATATGTCTTTTGTTTAATTGAAAAACTAAACTGCTGGCACTTCTGTAAAAACTTTCAAGAGCAAATTCAATTTTTTGTCTTGCTAATGTGTAATCTTTTTCTTTTTGTAATAATGTTTCTCTATCTTCATCTCCTTGAATCTTAACACCAAGGGCTTCTACTCTTTCTCTAATTTTTTGATCTCGAATTATTCTGTATTTTTCTCTAAGTTTTTCAATTCTTTCTTGTAAACCAGTGTAATCTTCTCTTTTTTCTCTAAGTGATATTTTTTCTAATTTTTCAAGTTCTTTGACTTCTCTAATTCTAAATTTTTCTATTTGTTTTTCTAATTTTAATTGTTGTAAAAATTGTCTTTGTTTTTCTGCTTGCTCTATACGAATTAAAGCCTGTTCTTTTCTTAAAAATAGTTTTATTTCTTTTGTTCTTAATTTTTCAAGTTTAGCTTCATCTTTTAAAGCTTGTTCTTTCAATTTAACTCTTAGAGCTTCTTCTTCTTTTTTTTGTGTTTCAATTGCTATTTTTTCTAATCTTTCATTTTCTATTTTTTCTATCTTTATTCTTTTTTTTTCTTCATATTTGTAAACTCTATAACTTGAGATTGTTTCAGAAATTTTATCAAAGAATCTTTGTAAATATTTCTCCAAACTAAAATTAATTTTAAAATTAAATTCAGGTTTTAAGGAAAGCTGTAATTTGACAAGCTTTAAGGTTAAACTCTCACTCTGATTTTTTTTAGGTTTTGAAAGAACGGTCTTTTTTCTTAAACTTTGAGATTTTTTGCTTTTAAATATTCTAGATTTTCTTTTAAGAATTTTTTTTCTTTTTTTAAAATTTTTTTTTAACTTCTTTACACACTTTAATTTAGAAAATTTTTTGTTTTTTTTTGTTTTTTTTTGTTTTTTTTTCATCAAAAGAAGCCTAATTCTATCAATTATTTATTGATAAATATAGTCTCTAGTCACAGGAGTTGATGTATAATTTTTTGTAAGTTGAAACTGATATACAACTTGATCTCCCCACTTGAATGCCATTTCACATCCGGCTAAATAAAATTCCCACATTCTATAAAATCTTTCATCAAACATTTTAATAATTTTTTGTTTATTTTTAATACAATTTTCTTTCCAATGTCTTAGTGTATGAGAATAGTGAAGTCTCAAGACCTCTATATCAGTAACAATTAGTCCTGCTTTTTCTATAGGGTTTGTAACCTCACTTAAACTTGGAGTATAACCGCCTGGAAATATATATTTTGTTATCCATGGATGTGGGTCTCTTGGGGGTTCAACTGATCCTATAGTGTGTATTAATGAAACACCATCATCTTTTAACAAATTTTCAATTTGATTAAAAAATTTTTTATAAAATTTTCTTCCTACATGCTCAAACATTCCAACACTTACAATTCTATCAAATTTTTCATTAAGCTCTCTGTAATCCATTAATTTAAATTTAACTTGATTTTCCAAATTCATTTCTTTTACTTTTTGGTTACAGTAATTAAATTGGTTTTCAGACAGAGTTATTCCTGTGACTTCACAACTTGCACTTTGGGCTATATCTATGGCTAGTGAGCCCCATCCACAACCTATATCTAATATTTTTTGATTTGGTTTGATGTTAAGTTTTTTTATTATATGTTGAATTTTATTATTTTGAGCAACTTCTAAACTATCATTTTTATTTTTAAAATAAGCACATGAGTATTGTCTTTTTGGATCTAAAAATAAATCATACAAATCATCTGAAATATCATAGTGATGAGATACATTCATTTTAGATTTTTTAATAAAATTAAAATTGGTCAAATATCTATAAGACCCTCTAAGTTTATTAATTAGATAACTAAAAAAATTTAAATTACCTCTTCCAAAATTCATTAATGCTAAATCTAAAAAATCAGTAAGGTTTCCATTTTCTATTGTTATATGTCCGTCTGTGTAAGCTTCTCCAAAATATAAATCAGGATGAAGAAGTAATTTGTAATGAAGATCTTTTTTTAAGATTTTTAATTTTATAGGATTGTTGTCTGGATTGCCTATAATATAATCTTTTGAATTTGCATCAGTTAAAATAAAACCACCTTTTGTAAATACATTATTTAAAAATCTTGCAAGTTGCATATTAAGCTGCCAAAAATGGTTGGTTTTTAAAATTTAGGTTTCTCAAATTATTTAATAAATCTTTTTCATCAGTTTTATTCAAAAGACTTAAGGGTGGTAAAATGTTCTTAAAAATTTCATTTTTTTGAGATAGATAAGTATGTAGTCCAGAGATTAAATTATATTTATCAAAAACACTTCTTACCTCACACAATTTTTGATTGTGCGATTGTTCTTTTCCAGAATGAAAATCATCATAAACTTTTCTAGATAATTCTGCTGTTACATTGCAAGTTGCGGTAATTATTCCAGAGCATCCTAATTCCAATCCTTTTAATAATTTTAACTCTGAACCAGGAAAAATTGAGAAATTTTTTAATTTTAAGTTTTCGAATAGGTTATACGAACTATCTTTTACGCCTACTATCTGATCAGGAAATTTTTTTACAAGTTCTTTGACACAATCAACGCTAAATTTATATCCACAAAGTTTTTCAAAATTATAAAGAATAATTTTACTTTCTGGATTAGAATCAATTATTCTTTTATAAAATTCTATCACCTCAGAGTCTCCATATTTATAATAAGCCGGGGGCATTATTAAAAATTTTTTAAAATTAAGTGAATTTGCTATTTTCATAAAATTAATTGTTTCGCCCAGAGAATTTAAGCCTGTACCAATTAAGTGTTTGTCCTTGTACTTTCGCTTTGAAAGATTATTTAATAAATCAATTTTTTCAGAAATAGGTAGCAATTGAGACTGTCCAGTGCTTCCAAATATTGCAGTTCCATGACACCCTTGATCTATTAGGTTTTCAGCATGATCTAATGTTTTTTTAACATTAAGGCTCAAATCAGAATTGAGCACCGACATGGTTGCTGCAAAAATGCCTCTTATTTTTGTCATAATAAAAATTTATATAAAAAATATACTTAGTAAAGTTTATAAATACCATATGAAAATATTAGCAGTTCAAAATAGAATGGGTATTGGAGATACTATAATTTTTTTACCTTTTATTAAGGCTTTGTCTAAAAAGTTTAATTCACCTATAAGTATACTTGTTAAAGAAAATTCAAAAGCTGAGCAGTATTTAGATAAAACCGAATATATTGACAAAATTCTTTTTGTTGAGAGAGATAAGCACAATAAGAAACATGGTAGCCTTTTAGGTAGCCTTAATTTAATTAAAGATATTAAGAAATACAATTTTGATAAAATATTTATTTTTAATTCATCTTTTAGATTTAATTTGATTGCCAGATTTTCTAGAATTCCTAAAATTTATCAATACCCTTTGTTTCAAAAAAAAAATCAGCATATTACTGAAACTCCAAAAAAATTTATAAAAGATAAACTAAATTTAGATGTTAATGAAGATCCTTCAATTCAAATTGACAATACTTTAATTTTTAAGTCAATTGAAGATTTTAAAATTGATAAAAATGATACAAATATTCTTTTGGGGATAGGAGGCTCGGGTCACACCAAAAGAATACCTGCTTATACATTTTTAGATGTAATCGAAAAAATATCTAAAATCAAAAAATGTAAATTTTTTCTTGCTACAGGAAAAGATAAAGATGAACAAAATATATTAAATGAAATATTACAGTCAAAATTTAAAGACCTTTGTGTACCTTTAGATAATTTTTCAATTAAAGAAACTTTGCCAATTATAAAAAATTGTAATTTTTCAATTTGTAACGACTCTAGCTTTAGTCATTTATCTGCCGCTCTAGGTATAAAAACAATAACTTTAATGGCTGATACTCCTTTAATTTATGGTAGTTATAGCTCTAAGATGTTTCCAATTATTCCAGATGGTGAACTGACAGTTACACATAATACATTGGGTAAAGAAAGAATTAATTCTCAAAAAATATTTGATAAAATTATTGAAATTATTAATTAAGAAATATCTTTTAAAACAATATCTTTAGACTCATTAACGATTGATGATAATCGAGATGTTTCAGGTGATATGTCGGGATGAATTCTCTTTTGAATTTTAATATAAGCCTTATTAACATCATCTTTGGTAATTTTTTTATTCATATCTAGATTTAAAATCTTGTATGCCTCTGCAACCGAGATTGATGACTGATTATTCAAGTTTGAAGATCCAAAAGAGAATCTGCCAGATCTTCTCAAAGTTTGAATTAATCTAAAAAGAGTTAGTAGTTGAAAAATAGACAAACCTTTTAATTTTAATAAAGCAAGACTTGCCAACGTAAGAGGCAATGTTAATAAAAATCTACCGCCTATAGCAAACAGAATTGCTAAGATAATTAATCCCAGAATTATTAAAACTCTTAAACTTTTTGATATCTTTTTTGACGAAATATTACTAATAAATCGCAACAGAAAATAAAAAATAGTCAATATAACTACTGTATAAATTATTATATTCATATACTTCTTCTCACTTATGAAAATACCACAACTTAGAAAAAAACCAGAAACAAAATCTTGTCATAATATCTCATGGGAGGACAATTATAGCTGGATACATCAAAAAAATATTTTGGAAGTTTTAAAAGATAAAGATAAATTAGACCCAGAAGTTAAAGAATATCTAATACAAGAAAATGATTATACCGAATATCATTTAAAAGATACTAAGGAGTTGCAAAAAAAACTTTTTGATGAAATTAAGGGCAGGATTAAACTAGACGATGAGTCTCTACCATACAAGGATCATACTTATGAATATTGGACCAAAACAACAGTTGAAGGAAACTATTCAATTAAATTAAGAAAAAAAATTAACACTGGTAAAATTGAAGAGATTTGGAATGGTGATAAAGAAAAAAAAAAATTAGGTGTAGAATATTTTGGTATCGGTGATTTAGAAGTAAGTCACGATGATAAACTTTTGGCATACTCTTTAGATGTTAAGGGATCAGAATATTACACAATTTTTATTAGAGATATTTACACAAAAAAGATAATTATTAAAGAAATCAACGATACATCTGGAAGTATTATATTTAGCTTGGATGACAAATATATTTTTTATTCAAAACTAGATAATAATCATCGAGCAAGAAAAATTTATAGACATGAAATTGGAAATTTAACTGATAAAGATGAATTGATTTTTGAGGAAAAAAGCGAAGCTTTTACTGTAAGTATTAGTTTGAGTTCAGATGAAAAATATTATTTTATTTCAACATCAGATCATAACACATCAGAACAATACTATTTTAATGTAGATGAAAAAAAACCATTACCTAAGCTAATAAAAAAGAGACAAAAAGGAATTTTATATTCTGTCAATTCTTGGAATAATAATTTTTATAATCATACAAATGAAAATGCTGAGGATTTTAAAATTGATATCTCAGAAAGTCTTGAAACACAAAATTGGAAACCATTTATTTCAGCTAAAGATGAAGTTTTAATTGGAAGTTGTATCTTTTTAAAAAACTGGATTATTAGATCTGAAGTTTCCAATGCGTTAGATAAATTATTTGTTAAAAATATTTCTACAGGAATTGAAGAGGAATTAGTTCTTACTGAAGAAAAAGTTAGTGAACTAAATATTTCTCTTAAACAAAAAGATAAAAATACTGATGAAATTTATGTTGGATATTCATCTCCAAAGACTCCTTCAAGAGTATATTTGTATAATCTTAAAAATAAATCAAAAAAATTAATCAAAGAACAAGAAATACCTTCGGGGCATAATCCGGATGATTATATTGTAGAAAGAGTTGAATTCAAATCACATGATGGAAGATTAGTTCCTTTGACGATTACAAGACATAAAAAAACCAAGATTGATGGATCTGCAAACTTGTTATT
>QCNX01000033.1 GCA_003210015.1 Pelagibacteraceae bacterium AG-426-P20
GCCAGGATTGTGACCAGACTAAAAAAATTTAACGTTGATTTTATTAAGTGATGGTGCCCCCGCACGGATTCGAACCGCGGACCTATTGATTACAAATCAATTGCTCTACCAGCTGAGCTACAAGGGCATGAGTAATAATTATTAACTATTTATAAATTAATCAACTCTTTTTTTGAGATAACTTAAATAATGAAATACTATAGCCGCACTGTTTGATATATTTAAGCTTTCTATCTTTTTATCAATATCTATTTTAACTAGAAAGTCTGCATATTTAGATGTGTGATGGTGCATACCTGATCCCTCAGATCCAAATAATAATATATTGTTTCCTTTCCATTCAATATCTGTTAATTTTTTTTCCCCTTTGCCATCAAAGCCATAAACCCAGAAATTTTTATTTTTTAAATTTTTTAAAGTAGAATTGATATTTGATACTTTAAAAATATTAATGTATTCAATAGCTCCACTAGCTGCTTTGAACATGAGTTTACTTTCACTTGGAAAATTCCTTTCCTTTATAATTATTCCATCTACCCCAAAAGATACAGCACTTCTAATTAAAGATCCTATATTTCTTGGGTCCGTCACTCCATCCAAACAAGCAAATGTAATATTATCTTTAGTATTTATAAAATCTTTTAAAACTGGATTTTCAAGGTGTTCAATTTCAGCAACATAGCCTTGATGTAACAAATTTTCTTTAGTACTATACTTATCTAATTCTTTTTTTGTTTTAAAATAAACTTTAATATCCCTCAAAAGATCTTTTTTGGGACTTTTTCGGTGTATATTTTTTTTACTTTCTTCAGTTAAAAAAACTCTCAAGACCTTTCTTTTAGGGTTTCGTAACGCTTCTATTACAGCATGTTGACCAATGATAAAAAAAGATGATTTATTCATAAAATTTACTTAGTTTTACACGTTTTTTTGAATATTTTCCTAATAAATCACATATTGCAATTGCATGATAAAAATATATAAAACGCATGTTGTTTGAAGCTTTATTGAACAAGGGGACACTTCCCCATAGAGGAGGGGTTCCAGAGCGGTCAAATGGGGCGGGCTGTAAACCCGTTGACTTCGGTCTTCGAAAGTTCGAATCTTTCCCCCTCCACCATTCAATAAATTTCAAATAATCCTGGAGTGTTATTCTTGGGGTTGTGCGGGTGTAGTTCAATGGTAGAACGCTAGCCTTCCAAGCTGGATGTAAGGGTTCGATTCCCTTTACCCGCTCCAAGAAAATAAAATTATAAATAAAAAGAAATGTGAGGAATATAAGTAATGTCAAAAGAAAAATTTGTAAGAAATAAACCGCATTGTAATATTGGTACAATTGGTCATGTCGATCACGGTAAAACAACTTTAACTGCAGCTATCACTAAAGTTTTATCAGAAACTGGTGGAGCAAAGGCAGTAGCTTATGATCAAATCGATAAAGCTCCTGAAGAAAAAGAGAGAGGTATCACGATTTCAACAGCACACGTAGAATATGAAACTGAAAAAAGACATTACGCTCACGTTGATTGTCCAGGACACGCAGACTATGTTAAAAACATGATTACTGGTGCAGCACAAATGGATGGGGCAATCTTAGTTGTTAATGCTGCGGATGGGCCTATGCCTCAAACTAGAGAACATATTCTTTTAGCAAGACAGGTAGGTGTACCTGCAATTTGTGTTTACTTAAATAAAGTAGACCAAGTAGATGATAAAGAGATGATAGATTTAGTTGAAGAAGAAATTAAAGAATTATTAACTTCATATAAATTTCCAGGAGATAAAACTCCAATAGCTAAAGGTTCAGCTCTGGCTGCTGTAGAAGGAAGAGATGATGAAATTGGAAAAAATTCAATTTTAGAATTAATGAAGAACGTAGACTCTTTTATTCCACAACCAGACAGACCAAAAGACAAAGATTTTTTGATGCCGGTTGAAGACGTTTTTTCAATATCAGGTAGAGGAACGGTTGCCACAGGAAGAGTAGAGTCAGGTGTTCTTAAAACTGGTGATGAAATTGAAATTGTTGGAATTAGAGAAACAAAAAAATCAGTATGTACAGGGGTTGAAATGTTTAGAAAACTTTTAGATTCTGGTGAAGCTGGAGATAACGTAGGTGTGTTATTAAGAGGTGTGGAAAGAACTGATATTGAAAGAGGACAAGTACTTTGTAAACCTGGTTCAGTTACACCACATACTAAATTTGAAGCTCAAGCTTATGTACTTAAAAAAGAAGAGGGTGGAAGACACACTCCTTTCTTTACTAAATACAGACCTCAGTTTTATTTTAGAACTACGGATGTAACAGGTGAAGTAGAATTGCCAGCTGGAACAGAAATGATAATGCCAGGTGATGATGCTAAGTTTACCGTAAAATTAATTACTCCTATCGCGATGTCAGAAAAACTTAACTTTGCAATTCGTGAAGGTGGAAGAACTGTTGGAGCGGGAGTAGTAACTAAGATTATAGAGTAAGCTCTATATAGGAGTGTAGCTCAATTGGTAGAGCGCCGGTCTCCAAAACCGGAGGCTGAGGGTTCGAGTCCCTCCGCTCCTGCCAATTAGGTTATTTTAAACAACATGAGAAACCCGATTAAATTTATTCAGGAAGTTAAGCAAGAAGCTTTTAAAGTTTCATGGCCAACAGGTAAAGAAACTATACAAGGTGCTTTAATGGTATTTGCTATGGCTGTTGTAATGTCTTTGTTTTTTTTACTTCTTGATCAGGTATTGAAATATTTTTTAGAGTTACTTTTAAAGGTAAGTATATAATGAAAAATTGGTATATTGTTCAATCTCATTCCAGTTTTGAAAATAAAGTTGCTGGTTTGATTAAAGAAGAAGCTGAAAAGGCAAAAATATCTGAGAAATTTGAGGAAATTGTTGTTCCTACACATGAAGTAACTGAGGTTAAAAGAGGAAAAAGAATTCAAAGAAAAAAGAAGTATTTTCCAGGTTATATCCTAATTAAAAGTGAAATGGACAACAGCATCTACCACATGATTAAAAATATAAAGAGAGTTAGTGGTTTTTTAGGCACCAAAGGTATACCCGTGCCAGTTTCTGATAAAGAAATTGAAAAGATTTTAGGACAAATAAAAGATGGTGTAGCACAGCCAAAATCTGGTATAGAGTATTCCGTTGGTGAAAAAGTTCAGGTAGTAGACGGACCTTTTGCTTCATTCAGCGGAATGGTTGAAGGGATTGATGAAGAAAAAGCTAGACTTAAGGTTTCTGTTTCTATATTTGGTCGTCCAACACCAGTTGAATTAGAATATAGTCAAGTAGAGAAAGCAAGTTAATGGCAACAAAAAAAGAAATAAGTGGTTTTATAAAACTTCAAATTAAAGGTGGTCAAGCTAATCCAGCTCCACCAGTTGGTCCTGCTTTAGGTCAAAGAGGTGTTAACATTATGGAATTTTGTAAAGCTTTTAATGATAAAACAAAATCAATGGCTGGAAAGCCTGTCCCAGTTGAGATTACAGTTTATAAAGATAAGAAATTTGATTTTAAGATTAAATCTCCACCAGCGTCTTTTTTCATAAGAGAAGCTGCGAAATTAAAAAGCGGTTCAAAAGAACCCGGCAGAAGTATTGTTGCATCAATTACTAAAAAACAAGCAGAAGAAATTGCTAAACAAAAGATGAATGATTTAAATGCTTTAGATTTAGATCAAGCAGTTAAAATAATTTCTGGATCTGCAAGATCAATGGGAATAGAGGTTAAAGAATAATGACATCTAAAAGATTTAAAAAACTACCTGAAAAAACAAGAGACTTAAATGCAGAAACTATTGATAAGTTACTAGCTAAGTTAAAAAGCAATTGTACAACTAAATTTGATGAGTCTTTAGACTTAAGTTTTCAAATTAATAACAAACAAAAAAAAGGTGAAGTTAATATTAGAACAGTAGTTAATTTACCAGGGGGAACTGGAAAAAAAGTAAAGGTTGCTGTTGTCTGTGAAGACAATAAGGCGCAAGAAGCAAAAGACGCTGGAGCAGACGTAGTAGGAAGTGATGAATTTATTGAAAAAATTAAAGCTGGAGAGCTAAACTTTGAAAAGTTGATTTGTACTCCTGGTATGATGATTAAGCTTTCAAAACTTGGAAAGGTTTTAGGGCCAAAAGGATTAATGCCAAATCCAAAACTTGGATCTGTATCAGAAAATATTAAAGAGGCTGTAACAAATGCAAAGTCTGGTCAAGTTGAAATTAGAAATGATAAAGATGGAAATATAGGTGTAAGTATTGGAAAAAAATCTTTTAATGACGATCAACTATTAAAAAATTATCATGCAATTTTGGATACTTTAGAAAAAGAAAAATCAAACAATACCTTAAAAGGAGATTTAATTAAAAATACTTTTGCTACATCAACTATGGGTGTTTCTTATAAAGTCAAACTAGGTAAGGCAATATAATTATGATGAACAAAGAACAGAAAAAAAATTATATTTCTGAAATGACTTCTCAGTTCGAAAATAGTAAAGCTGTAATGGTTACTCATTACCAAGGCTTAACTATGCCTCAACTAGATGAACTAAGGGCTAAGATGAGAGAAAAAGGCATTATTTTTAAAATTACAAAAAATCGAATAACTAAATTAGCTTTAGAAAAAACTAAATGTAAAGATTTATCAAATCTATTCACTGGACCCACCGCAGTTGCTTTTGGTGAAGACGCAATAATGTCAGCAAGGATTTTGTCTAAATTTGCAAAAGATAACGAAAATCTAAAACTTATTGGTGGAATAATGGATAATGAAGTTTTAGATCTAGCAGGAGTAGAAAAAGTTGCTAATTTACCTACATTGGATGAAGCTAGAGCTAATATTGTGGGTATTTTAAATGCGTCAGCTTCGAAATTGGTAAGTATTTTACTTGCACGATCGGAAAAAATGAGTAGTTTACCTCCAGAAAATTCTGAAACACAACCTAAAGAGTAGAATATGCCAGACCTAAATAAAATTATTGACGATTTATCAAAATTGACTGTTGCAGAGGCAGCAGATCTTTCAAAACAATTAGAAGAAAAATGGGGTGTAACACCTATGGCAGCAGCAGCTCCAGCAGCAGCAGCCGGAGGAGAGGCAGCAGCAGACAAAGATGACTTTACTATAATGTTAGTTTCTGCAGGAGATAAAAAAATTAATGTAATTAAAGAAGTAAGAGCTGCAACATCACTTGGATTAAAAGAAGCTAAAGATTTAGTTGAAGGAGCTCCTAAAGAAGTCAAAGCAGGCGTTCCTAAAAAAGAAGCTGAAGAAATTAAAGCTAAGTTAGAAGCTGCAGGCGCTAAAGTAGAACTTAAATAAATTAATTAGAAAGAATTCAAAAACTGATTAATTGTTTAATCAGTTTTAAACATAGATGCAAATATCTTTTACTGAAAAAAAGAATATTAGAAAAAGTTTTGGTAAACTTAAAGAAAGTTTATCCATCCCAAATCTAATCGAAGTTCAAAAAAACTCTTATGATGAATTAACAGATTTTAATGCTGAAGCTGAACTTACAAAAGGATTTGATAGAGTTTTTAAAAGTATTTTTCCAATAGAAGATCTAAATGATAAAGCTACATTAGAATACGTTTCATACAAGCTAGAAAAACCAAAATTTGATGTTGAAGAGTGTATTGCTAGAGGTTTAACTTATTCTTCAGCTTTAAAATGTACGTTGAGACTTGTTGTATATGAAATTGATCAAGAAAATAATACTAAAGATATTTTATCAGCTAAAGAGCAAGAAGTTTATATGGGTGAAGTACCAATGATGACTAATAGCGGAACCTTTATCACTAACGGAGTTCAAAGAGTTGTTGTAAACCAAATGCATAGAAGCCCGGGTGTATTTTTTGATCACGACAAAGGCAAAACACATGCAAGTGGTAAATTATTATTTAACTGTAGAGTAATTCCTAATAGAGGATCTTGGTTAGATTTTGAATACGATGTAAAAGATTTTTTATATTTCAAAATTGATAGAAAAAAAAAGATTTTAGCTTCGACTTTATTATTGGCTTTAGGATATTCAAAATCTGAAATTGTAAATGAATTTTATGAAAAGGAACAATATATTTTTGATCCAAAAACAGAAAAGTGGAAAACAAAATTTAATCCAGAAAACTATAAAGCCAAAAATTTTTCAGAAGAAGTTGTTGATGCAAAAAATGGTAAAGTGGTAATAAATCTAGGAGAAAAAATTAATTACCTTAATGCTAAAAAATTATCTAATGATGGATTAAAAGATATTTTAGTTGCAAGAGAATCTCTTTATGGAAAATTTTTGCATAAAGATGTCAAAATTAATGATGAAGAGGATGGTGTTTTTAAAATTGGTACAGAAATAAACGATACTGTTATCCAAAAAATTTTAGATGCAAATATTCATACTTTAGAAATATCAGTGACTAATTCAATCAATAAGGGTCCTTATTTATTAACTACAATTTTAAATGACAAAAATAATTCTAAGGATGAAGCTATTACTGAAATATATAAAATGTTAAGGCCTGGTGAACCTCCAACAATAGAAATTGCAAATCAAATATTTAATAATCTATTTTTTAGTTCAGATAGGTACGACCTTTCTGATGTTGGAAGAGTGAAAATGAACTCTAGATTAAATCTTGAGTGTTCTGATAAAATAACAATTTTAAGAAATGATGACATAATCGCGATTTTTCATAAAATGTTAGATTTAAGAGATGGAAAAGACGAGGTCGATGACATTGATCATTTAGGTAATAGAAGAGTTAGATCTGTAGGTGAATTAGTTGAAAATCAAGCAAGGATTGGTGTTTATAGAATGGAAAGAGCCATTAAAGAAAAAATGACTACTCTTGACGTTGAGTCCGCTATGCCTCAAGATTTAATTAACGCTAAACCCCTGACTGTCTCATTAAAAGACTTTTTTGCGAGTTCTCAGTTATCTCAGTTTATGGATCAAACAAATCCATTATCAGAAATCACTCACAAACGAAGAGTATCTGCATTAGGACCAGGAGGGCTAACTAGAGAAAGAGCCGGCTTTGAAGTACGTGACGTTCATCCAACTCATTATGGTAGAATTTGCCCAATCGAAACACCAGAAGGACCTAATATTGGTTTAATTAACAGTTTATCGACTTATGCAAAAATTAATAAATATGGTTTTATTGAAAGTCCTTATAAGAGAGTTAAAGAAGGAGTTGTCCAAGATAAAGTAGAATATTTATCAGCAATGGAAGAAACAAAATTTACAATAGCTCAAGCAAATACTAAGATTGATAAGAATAATAAAATTATAGAGGAACTTGTTTCTTGCCGACAAAACTTAAACTTTTTGTTATCAAAACCAGAAACAATTGATTATATTGACGTTTCTCCAAAGCAACTAGTATCTGTTGCTGCTTCTTTAATACCATTTTTAGAAAATGATGATGCAAACAGAGCTTTAATGGGTTCAAATATGATGAGACAAGCAGTCCCTCTATTAA
>QCNX01000034.1 GCA_003210015.1 Pelagibacteraceae bacterium AG-426-P20
TTTTAGAAATGAATTATTTAACTAGATACTTTAAAGGCAAGGAAGAAACTACCTTAGGTCTTGCAGGAGTAGGTGACTTATATGTAAGTGCTGCAGGAGGAAGAAATAGTAAAATGGGAAGCTATTTGGGTATGGGGTATACATTTAAAGCTGCTAAAAAAAATTTTATGCCAAATGATACTGTTGAAGGTGAGCAGCTTGCAAAAGAAATTGCTCCTTTTATTTTAAAAAAAATAGATAAAAAAAGAATTCCTCTTATGAACAATTTACTAAGAACAATAATTAATAATAAGAAACTAAAGATTAAAGTTTAGAATAAACCCTCAATATCACCTTTATCATTTAACTTAATAGAATCTGCTGCTGGGACTCTAGGTAGTCCTGGCATTGTCATTATTTCTCCACATACAACAACGATAAATTCAGCCCCTGAAGACAATCTAACTTCTCTTACTGGTAAAACATGTCCTGTAGGTGCACCCTTAAGGTTTGGATCAGTTGAAAAACTATATTGAGTTTTTGCGATACAGACTGGAAGTTTTCCAAAACCTTTTTCTTCAAAATCTTTTAATTGTTGTCTTACTTTAGTATCTGCTACAACTTCACTAGCATGATAAATTTCTTGGGCAATTTTTTCTATTTTTTTAAATAATGGTAGATTATCTTCATACAAGTATTTGAATGTATTTTTTTTATCTTCACAAATTTCAGCTACATTTTTTGCTAATTCTTTTGTTCCCTCACTACCATTAGACCAATGAGTACATTTTGATGCTTTCACTCCTTGTGTTTTGCAAAAATCAAGCAAAGTATTCATTTCTTTATCAGTGTCTGTAATGAAGTGGTTTACTGCAATCGTAACTGGAAGTCCAAATTTTCTAGTGTTGTTTATGTGTCTTTCTACCATCAAGCTCTGATCCTGCTACGTGTCCCATTTCAATTCTTAGTGTTGATAATGCCTCTGTGCCATATGGTTGGATTTTAAATTCTTGACCAATTTGCATGATCTTTTCCCACATAAAGTTTCCATTATTTGATTCAACATTCACTTCATATGCTAGCTCACCTGAAAATGAGATTCTAAAAATTCTTGCCTTAACTCCAAACAAATCTCCTTCGGTAAAACCCATAAAAGGTAAACCCTCATTTGATACATCAGAGTTTGGAAATAGTTTTTGCAGTAAATCCCTTGATTTTGGTCCAGCTATTGCTGCACCTGCCCATTGTTCGGTAGTTGAAACAACATTTACATTCAACTCTGGCCAAACTAATTGTAAATAATACTCTAAATGTGAAAGAACGTTTGCAGCTTGCGCGGTGGTAGTAGTCATATGATAATGATTTTCAGAAATTCTTGTGGTTGTTCCATCATCCATAACAATTCCATCTTCTCTCAACATTACACCATATCTTGCTTTACCCACTGGTAACTTTAACCATGCATTGGTATAAACTCTATTAAGTAGTTCGGCAGCATCTGGACCTTTGATGTCTATTTTTCCTAATGTAGTTACATCGCAAACGCCTACATTTGTTCTTACATTTTTTGCCTCTCTTTTTGATCCTTCAAATAAATTTTCATTACCTTTTTTGTAGTATCTAGGTCTTAACCAAACACCTGCATCAACAAAAACTGCGTTATTTTTTTCATGCCATGCGTGCATTGGTGATTTTCGTGTTGGTTTCGAATGTTTGCCAACTTCTCTTCCAACAATTGCACCAATTGAAACTGGTGTATATGGAGGTCTAAAAGTTGTATGACCTACGGCTGGTACTACTTTATTTTCTATTTTTGATACTAATTGTAAACCATTAAGATTACTCGTTTTACCTTGGTCAGTCGCCATTCCAAGAGTGGTATACCGCTTTACATGTTCTATCGATCGATATCCTTCCTTTAAAGCTATTTCTATGTCTGAAACTGCAACATCATTTTGAAAATCTAAAAATCTTTTATAATTTTTTCCCTCAGGTAATGGTACACACCAAAACTTATCATGTGTTGTTGATTTTTTTTCAATAACATTTGGGAAAGAAATTTTATTGTCATTATTAGTAATTTCTTTTGATAGTTTATGACCAGTTTCAAATGAACTTTTTAAAGTTTCATCTAAAGTATACGATCCATTTGCAGCTCCTAAAGTTGTTTCATTTTGTTTTGAAGTTCCAGGAACAAATGCATCTATATCTTCTTTAAATTTTGTTTTGTTTCCTGATTGTGAAGCTAAATGAATTGTTGGAGTCCAAAAACCAGATACGCAAATACAATCACACTTTATATTTTCTATTTTACCAAGTTGTTCTTTATTATCAGAAATTTTTGCAATATCAGCTGATCTTACTTTTTTATACCCTTGGGCAGCTACCACTACATAAGAAAATTTTATATTTATTCCTAAATTTACTGCTTCATCCACTATTTCAGATTTTGGATTTTTTCTAGTATCTAAAATAACAGGGTCAATACCATTTTTTTTAAATTCGATTGCTGTTTCATAGCCACTATCATTATTAGTAAATATTAATGGATTTTTTCCAACTAATACTCCATAAACTTTTAGATATTCTTTCGCAGCAGATGAAAGCATAACTCCTGGTGTATCATTATTACCAAATACAATTGGTCTCTCTATTGAACCTGAGGCAATTAAAACTTCTTTTGCTCTTATGTACCACAGTCTTTGTTTTGGATGAAATTTTTTAGTTTTTGGTAAGTGATCACTTATTCTCTCAGACATCACCAACATATTATGATCATAATAACCAAAAACTTGTGATCTATTTTTAATTGTAACATTAGGCATTTCTTTAAGTTCAGAAATTATTCCATCTGCCCATTCTTTACCTGATTGATTACCTATATTCACTTCACTAGTTAATAGAGTTCCTCCAAATCTGGATTTATCCTCAGCCAAGATTACTCTAGCACCATTCTTAGCGGCAGCATAAGCACTTGCCAATCCAGATGGTCCAGATCCAGCTATTAATAAATCACAATATTCATACTTATGTTCATATCTTTCTTTGTCATGTTTTATGGACGCAACTCCAAGGCCAGCTGCTTTTCTGATAAATGGTTCATAAACTTTATACCAGAAGCTTTTTGGCCACATAAAAGTTTTGTAATAAAATCCTGCGGGAAGAAATATCTTTAAGAAATTATTTATAGCTCCAATATCGAAGTTAACACTAGGCCAACAATTTACACTTGTTGCTTCCAAACCATCGAAAAGTTCTTGTTCAGTAGCTTTTACGTTTGGTTCAGTTTCGCCATTTCTATATAATTGAACAATTGCATATGGTTCATCAACACCTGCTCCAAAAAAACCTCTTGGTCTATGATACTTAAAACTTCTTCCAACTAAATGAACTCCATTTGCAATTAGCGCTGATGCTAAAGTGTCTCCCTCATAACCATAATAAGTTTTTCCATTAAACTTAAAAGAAATTTTTTTATTTCTATTAATTAGTCCAACATTTTCTAATCTAAAACTTTGTGTCATTATGAAATTTCCTCGCTTGCTTTAAGAGAGTTAAAAATTTCATGTGTTGCTGTATCTCTTTCTACTTTTATCCATTGTCTGCAACCTGACAAATGTTGCCATAACTCCCAATGTTTTCCTCTTAAACTTTTTCTATTATAGACAAAGTTATCCCATTCTTGATCTGAAACTTCTTTGCCTAGCTCAGGTCTTTTGACAGTAGCATCTCCACCGTAAGAAAACTCATTTTGTGATCTCCATCCACAATGTGGACATTTAATATGAAGCATTTATGAAATCCAAGTTTTTGTACCAAGTCCTTTTTCATCTAATAAGTGACCCGTATTAAATCTATTCAAATTATATCCAGCATTTAATTCATGAACTCTATCTTGAGCAATAGTATGAGCAAATGTCCAACCAGATGCTGGTGTTGCTTTAAATCCACCATAACACCATCCACAATTTAAATACAAACCTTCAATATGAGTTTTGTCAATTATTGGAGACCCGTCCATAGACATGTCCATTATACCGCCCCAAGTTCTAAGCATTTTTAATTTGCTGAGAAATGGCATCATTGCAATACCTTCTGTTAAAACATGTTGTAAAGTTGGCAGGTTACCTCTTTGAGCATAACTGTTATACCCATCTAAATCACCACCCATTACCATTTCACCTTTATCTGATTGACTAATATAAAAATGTCCTGCACCAAAAGTAACAACTCTATCTAAAACTGGTTTCACTGGCTCAGATACGCATGCCTGTAAAAGATGAGTTTCAATTGGTAATCTCATATTAAGTTTTTCTGCTAAAATATTCGTGCTGCCGGCTACACATAACCCAATTTTTTTTACTTTAATATCTCCACGTGATGTTCTTACACCTTTTATTTTTCCACCCGAAACATCAAATCCAGTGACTTCACAGTTTTGAATTATATCAACTCCCATTGAGTCTGCTTGACGTGCATAACCCCAAGCAACAGCATCATGTCTAGCTGTTCCCGCACTAGGCTGCATAAGCCCACCAAAAATTGGAAACCTGACATTTTCAGAAAAATCTGCCATGGGAATTATTTCTTTTACTTGCTCTCTGTTCAAAAGAACTGCATCAATTCCATTCAGTCTCATTGAATTTCCCCTCCTAGCATAGACATTCATTTGAGCGTCTGAATGTGCAAGATTAATTATTCCTCTAGGAGAAAACATGACATTATAATTTAAATCCTGACTCATTCGTCTCCATAAATCCATTCCAAATTCGCTGAATAATGCATTATCATCATACATATAATTTGACCTAATAATTGTGGTGTTACGGCCTACATTTCCTCCACCAATCCAACCTTTTTCAATGATGGCTACATTTGTAATGTTAT
>QCNX01000035.1 GCA_003210015.1 Pelagibacteraceae bacterium AG-426-P20
GCTTATCATAGTTTTGGTGGATGGAAACGATCTTTATTTGGAGATCATTCAATGCATGGACCGGAGGGTGTAAGATTTTATACTAAACTTAAAACTGCAACAGTAACTTGGGTTGAAGATAATGCGGGTCCTGAATTCACAATACCAGTTTTATCTTAATTTTTTTTTAAAATTAAACCTAAGATGACAGACACAAATAGTAGAACCTCGCCAAGAAGAATATTAAATATACTAGAAGAAATTATAATTGATCCTAATAATTTTACTGCAAAAAAGATTTCTCATAAATTAAAAATACCATTGGCAACAATTTATCGTCATATAGAAACTTTATGTGAAGAAAAATATTTAGTTGCAAATAGTTCAAAAAAATATTTACCAGGCCCAAAAATTCGAAACATAATTTTAAAGAGTCTGCCCTATGAGCCAAACTTTACTTTAAGAAGATCCTATTTAAGAAAATTGACTAACGATATAGAAGAAACAGTTAGCTTATCAATTCCTATAGGAACTAAGCTTGTTTATTTCGATAGGATAGAGTTTCATTGGCCTATGCAGCTAAATTTAGAAGCAGGTGATCATCTTCCTTTACATGCTTCAGCTTCGGGAAAATTATATCTGTCATCTATAGTTGAAGATAAAGTAATCCAAATTTTTAAAAATATTAAGACACCTAAAACTGCAAAAAATACAATTATTGATATTTCGGAATTTAAAAAAGAACTAAAAAAAATTAAGAACCAAGGTTATGCTTTTGATAATGAAGAGTGGTTTAATGGGATGGCCGGCATTTCAGTTCCAATATTTAATTCTAATAAAGAATTGTGCTTTTGTTTATCTACGCATACTGCAAAAAGTAGAAAAGATATAAACGACTTGAAAAAAATTTTACCTATTATGCAAGCTTCTGCAACTAATCTCAAAAAAGTTTTGTTTAAAGACTAGCTGTTGCTAGCATTTTTTTTATTTCCGCAATAGCTTTTGCTGGGTTTAAACCTTTTGGACATGCACTTGTGCAGTTTAAGATTGTATGACATCGATATAATTTTAATTCATCTGCAACCTTTTTAAGTCTGGCTTGTCTTTCCTCATCTCTACTATCAACAATCCATCTATAAGCCTGGAGTAAAACAGCTGGTCCTAAATATTTATCACCATTCCACCAATAACTTGGACACGATGTTGAACAACACGCACACATAATACACTCATAAGCACCATCTAATTTTGCTCTATCCTCTTTTGATTGAATAATCTCTTGGGTTGAAGACTCTGAATTTGATTTCAACCATGGCTCAATAGATTGGTATTGTTTATACAATCCATCTAAATCTCCTATTAAATCTTTTTTAACTTTTAAATGTGGTAAAGGATAAATGTCTATATCACCATCTATTTCAGCATGAGGTGTGGTACATGCCAAACCATTTTTGCCTCCCATATTCATTGCACAAGATCCACAAACTCCATGCGCACAAGACCTTCTGTAAGCAATTGTTGGATCAATTTCATTCTTTATTTTATTTAAAATATCCAAAACTTTAGAAGGGCAATTATCCATATCAACTTCATAGGTATCTATCCTTGGATTTTCTCCGGTTGAGGGATCCCACCTATAAACATTGACTTTTCTTAAGTTTTTAGAACCAGTTTTATCTTTAAAATATTTGCCTTTTTTAATTTGAGAATTTTCAGGTAAACTAATTTGAACCATTAATAAACTCTTTCTTGAGGAGGAAAATACTGGACATCATTAGTAAGAGTGGATTTATGGACTTCTCTATAAATTATTTTTGTTTCTTTTTCATTACTCCAAGCCAGCGTATGCTTCATAAATTTTTCATCATCTCTTTTAGGATAATCTTCTCTAGCGTGTGCTCCTCTACTTTCTTTTCTATAATAAGCAGAATCTACAGTAACCACTGCTTGTCTAATTAAATTATCAAATTCTAAAGTTTCTACTAAATCAGTGTTAAATATTAATGATTTATCTTTAACTGACAAAGAGTCTAAGCCGTCATAAGTTTTTCTTATTTCTTCAGCTCCCTCTTTAAGAGTTTTTTCTGTTCTAAAAACTGCACATTTAGATTGCATAGTTTTCTGCATTGCTAACCTTAATTCAGCTGTTCCTGTGTCTCCTTCTGAATTTCTGATTTTGTCAAATCTATCAATGCATTTTTGTGTTTCCGTCTCGCTAATTTCTTCATGGGGTGTTCCTGGTTTAACTAACTCGGATGCTCTTTTTGCTGCAGCTCTTCCGAACACAACTAAATCGATTAAAGAGTTAGACCCTAATCTATTTGCTCCATGAACTGAAACGCATGCAGCCTCTCCAATTGCCATCAATCCAGGAACAGTTTTTTCAGAGCCGTTCACTGTTAAAACTTCACCTTTATAATTTGTAGGAATGCCCCCCATATTATAGTGAACAGTTGGCACAACTGGAATTGGTTCTTTAGTAACATCTACATTTGCAAATAATCTTGCTGCATCAGTTATTCCTGGCAACCTGCTTTCGATTATTTCTTTATCTAAATGACTTAAGTTTAAATGAACGTGATCTTGATCTTTTCCAACTCCTCTTCCTTCATTAATTTCAATAGACATTGACCTACTTACAACGTCTCTAGATGCTAAATCTTTTGCTTTAGGAGCATATCTTTCCATAAATCTTTCACCTTTAGAATTAGTAAGATATCCTCCTTCTCCTCTTGCACCTTCTGTTATTAAAGTACCATGACCATATATTCCTGTTGGATGAAACTGAACAAACTCCATGTCTTGAAGTGGTAATCCTGCTCTTAAAACCATTGCATTGCCATCTCCAGTACAAGTATGTGCAGAGGTTGCTGAATAGTAAACTTTACCATAACCACCTGTCGCAATAATTACTGTATGGGCTCTAAATCTATGAATAGTTCCATCATTTAGATTCCATGCAATTAAACCTTTGCATTCTCCATCTTTCATTAATAAATCTAACGCAAAATATTCTATAAAAAATTCTGTTTTATGTTTTAAGGCTTGACCGTATAAAGTATGCAAAATTGCATGACCAGTTCGATCAGCAGCCGCGCAAGTTCTTTGAACAATTCCATTTCCATAATTCTTTGTCATGCCACCAAATGGTCTTTGATAAATTTTACCATCTTCCGTTCTGCTAAAAGGAACACCATATTTTTCCAATTCTATAACTGCTTTAGGTGCTTCTTTACAAAGATATTCAATACTATCTTGATCTCCCAACCAATCAGCTCCTTTAACAGTATCATACATGTGCCATCGCCAATCATCTTCACCCATATTGCCAAGCGCTGCTGAGATACCTCCTTGAGCAGCTGAAGTATGACTTCTAGTTGGAAATACTTTTGATATACAAGCAGTTTTTAATCCGGCTTCACTTAAACCTACTGCAGCTCTTAGTCCTGAACCTCCGGCCCCTAAGACAACAACATCATATTCGTGATCAATTATTTTATATGAACTCATAACCTAGAAGTTAATATAATTGTAATTAGTGGAATTACCACCGCAGAAGCGTATAAAACCTTGTTTGCGACATTTTTGATTTTATCATTTGTTATATAATCTTCAAAAACCTCACTGATACTTAGTGCTGAAAAAAAATATGCATTAATAATAAATATATTGAACAAAAATTTAGAAGTTGAGTTCGTAAAAAAATTTACTACATCTAAATAGCTTTGATCATAAATAGCTATAAAATTGATAACAAACCACAACATCAATGGAACTAATATTGCTCCACTAATTTTTAAAAAGATCCATTTTTTTGTAGCATTTATCATTTTAAAAAAAATTTTTTCCAATTAAATAAAAGATAATAGTAAAGAGTATTGATCCAAATATTACAATTAATCCTGTTATTTTTGTTGTCTTCAATTCAAACCCATAACCAAGATCCATAATCAAATGTCTTATTTCACTTAAAATTTGAAAAGAGAAAGACCAAGCAATACCTAAAACAATAAATTTTCCTATAAGTGAATTTAAAAATGAATTTATATTTTCATAATTACTCTCTCCAAATAACAGTAGTGATGCCCATATGCAAATTAATGAAATTACAATAATATTAATTATACCTGTGATTCTATGACAAATAGAAACCAATGAAGAAATATGCCATCTATAAATTTGTATGTGGGGGGATAAAGGTGTTTTACTTTCCATAAAAATTATTCTTAATTAGAGTTTCTGCTATCTCTACAGAATTTAAAGCTGCTCCTCTCAAAAGATTATCTGAAACAATCCATAAATTTAATCCATTTTTTATAGTCCTGTCTTCTCTTATTCTTGAAATAAATGTCTCATCTTTTCCCTCAGCTTCAACTGGAGTCGAATAATGTCCATCTTCTCTCTCATCTATTACCTTGCATCCCTCAAAATTGTCTAGAGCTTCCTTTACCTTTTCTATCGAAAATGGTTTTTCAAATTGAATATTAACGGATTCTGAGTGTGAAACAGAAATAGGTAATCTCACACAAGTAGCTGTTAAGTTTATTTTATCATCTAAAATTTTTTTTGTTTCATTTGTCATTTTAAGTTCCTCTTTCGTATATCCATCATCTGAAAATATATCTATTTGAGGAATTGCATTAAATGCTATTTGTTTAGTAAAATTTTTAGACTTAACTTTTTTTCCATCTAACACTAATTTTGTCTGTTCAATTAATTCATCCATAGGAGCTTTACCACCCCCTGAGACTGATTGATAAGTTGATACAACTATTCTTTTTATCGAAAATAAATCATGCAAAGGTTTTACAGCTATCACT
>QCNX01000036.1 GCA_003210015.1 Pelagibacteraceae bacterium AG-426-P20
AATAATGACTGGTGGAATTGTTTTTAAACCATTTAACACAATTATTCCGATTGAAAAGATTAATTTTTATCCTAATAAAAAAAATCCTAAATCAATTATAATTGATCACAAAATTAATAGATTTAACCATGTACGCTTTAAAGGAGCAGATTTTAAAAAAAAACAATTGATAATAAAAAAAGGAACAGTAATACAGCCTAACCATATATTAGCTTTAAAAACATTAGGTGTTAAAAAGATAAAAGTAAAAAAAAAATTAAATATTTTATTTTTTTCAACAGGTAATGAAGTTTCAAATTCTGATAAAATCCAAATTTGGAAAGTAAGAAATTCAAATAGTCATTATATAAAAAGTCTGGATTGTAACTTCTTATTTAATTTTAAGAATGGTGGAATTTTGAAAGATAACCAGCAAAAGCTTTTTAAATCTAAGATAAATAAAATGCTAAAATCTAAAATTGATATAATCCTTACTTCAGGGGCAGTTTCTGCAGGAAAATTTGACTATATCCCTAGTGTTGTTAAAAAGTTTAAAACCTCACACTATTTTAAAGGCGTAATGATAAGGCCAGGTAAACCAATTTTGTTTGCAAAAATTAATCAAAAAGTGATATTTGGTCTGCCGGGAAATCCAATTTCATCAGCCGCATGTTTTAGATTTTTTGTTTATCCGTTTATTGAAAATATTTTAAATCTTAAGCAAGAAAAACCAATAAAAGCTATTTTAAAGAATAATTTTGAAAAAAAAAAATTTTTTACAAGATTTATAAAAAGCAAGCTGAACACAACTAATAATGGTAAACTAGAAGTAGAGTTATTACCTGGACAAGAGTCGTTCAGAATTAACTCTTTTGTTAAATCGAACGTATGGGCAGTATTAACTTCTGGACAATCTAAATTCAAAAAAGGTCAAATTATTGATTGTTTTTTACCGAACTTTCCAAATAAAATTTTAGATTAAATTGTTTAAATTTTGTTGTAGTTCTAAAATTTTACAATTAATCTCTCGCGAATGCTTGAATTAAAAAATCCAAAAATAGCCGTTCCAGTTGTTTTATTTGCTGGAATTCTATGGTCATTCGGACCTTTAGTGGTCCGATATATGGATGGTCCCAATCAAGTCCCTTGGCAATATATATTTGGAAGGGGCCTAACAATTTTTATTATACTTAATTTATATTTGTATTTTGAAGAAGGAGTTAAATTTTGGAAAAACTATTTAAAAATTGGTAAATCTGGAATAATAGGTGGCGCTGGTCTTGGTATTGCTATGATATCATTTATTTATTCTATCACTAATACGACAGCAGCGATTACTTTATTATGTTTGGCTGCAATGCCCTTTTTTACTGCTCTTTTAGCGTTTATTTTTTTAAAGGAGCATATTACACTCAATGTTTGGATATCAATTATTATTGCAACAATTGGAATAATAATTATGGCTTTAGGAAACTCTGGAGAAAATTCTTTAGTTGGGTTTATTTTTGGATTAACCTCTTCGATAGGTTTTTCAGTCTTTTCAGTGACCTTAAGATGGAGAAAAGAAACACCTAAATTTACAACAGTTGCCTTTGCAGGATTTTTTTGTTTTATTTTTGCAACAATAATGATTCTGTCTAAAGGGCAAGTTTTTTTTTCATCTAGCTATAACAGTTCATTATTTTCCTTACATGGTACTTTAGTTTGTTTTGGTTTAATTTTATATTCTATTGGTTCCAAAGCAATTCCAGCTGCTGAATTAACTTTACTTTCTTTGACAGAAGTTATTGGAGGAATTTTTTGGGTGTGGTTACCTTTATTTGGTATTAATGAAGTTCCAGATACTAATACTATCATTGGTGGATTTTTTTTATTTATGTCCTTATTTTATTACAGTTTAATTATAAGATGGAATAAACGATATATTGGACTAAATTAAATTTTTGGAAAATTAAATGGAAAGACCTGATTTTTTTACATTAAAAAATGGAAGAAAAGTAAAACTCCCTTTTTCAAATGAAGAATACAATCAAAGAGTAAGTAAATTAAGATCAGTAATGGATAGAGCTAATCTAGATATGATTATTTTAACATCCATGCATAATGTTGCCTATTACACAGGTTTTATTTATTGTTCTTTCGGCAGACCTTATGGCTGTGTAATAACTAAAAATAAAATTTCCACTATTTCAGCAAATATCGACGCAAGTCAGCCCTGGAGAAGATCACATTGCGATAATGTTATTTATACTGATTGGAAAAGAGATAATTTTTTAAGAGCAATAGTCTCTATTGTAGGTAGAGATGAACCGCCGAAAAATATTGGCATTGAAAATGATCATGTAACGCTTGAGATGAGAGAAAAAATTGGGTCTATATTTACATTTTCAGTTTTTAAAGATGTTTCTAAAGAATTAATGAAATTAAGAATGATAAAATCTAAAGAAGAAATAGAAATCATAAAAAATGGAGCAAGAATAGCTGACTTAGGAGGTGAAGAAATTGTAAAAAATATTCAAGAGGACAATACAGAGTTAGAAATTGCTATTGCTGGAAGGGATAAAATGGAAAGAGAAATCGCTAAAAGTTATCCAGGAGCAGAATATATGGATACCTGGGTTTGGTTTCAATCCGGAATTAATACTGATGGAGCGCACAATCCTAAAACAAACAGAAAATTGATTAAAGGAGATATTTTATCTTTAAATACTTTTCCAATGATTTCAGGATACTACACTGCTTTGGAAAGAACTCTATTTGTAGATTATGTAGACGATGCATCTTTAAAAGCTTGGGAAGCAAATGTAAAAGTTCATAAAAGAGGATTAGAACTTATTAAACCAGGCGTTAAATGCTCTGATATTTGTAATGAGCTCAATGAACTTTTTGCTGAACTTGGTTATCTTCAATTCAGAACTTTTGGATACGGGCATTCATTTGGTATGCTGTCTCATTTTTATGGTAGAGAGGCTGGATTAGAGCTTAGAGAGGATATTGATACAGAACTAGAGGAAAATATGGTTGTTTCAATGGAGCCAATGATTATGATCCCTGAAGGTAAGCCTGGAGCAGGTGGTTATCGTGAACATGATATTTTGGTAATAGGAAAAAATGGTGTAGAAAATATTACAAAATTTCCTTTCGGTCCAGAACACAATATTATAAAAAATTAGTCCTTATGAGCAAAAATAAAACCATTGTTAATAGTTGGAATGAATGGGATCCATTAAAGCATGTAATAGTTGGTAGAGCAGATGGTACTTGTATTCCAGCACCAGAACCTGCATTAGATGCAAAAGTTCCTGAGGATAGTGATATGAGAGGTCAATTTGGACCTAGAACTAAAGATGCAGTCGATAAAGCTAACCAACTTTTAAATGATTTTTCAAATATGCTTGAAAAAAAAGGTATTAAGGTAGATCGACCAACTCCAATAAATTTTAATCAAAAAACATCAACACCTGATTGGGAAGCTGAGACTATGTTTGGTTGTATGCCTCCCAGAGACGTTCTGCTAACTGTTGGAAATGAAATCTTAGAAGCAACTATGAGTTATCGATGCCGTTGGTTTGAATATCTTTGTTACCGACCTTTATTAAAAGCATATTACAATGCTGATCCTAATATGAGACATGAATCAGCTCCAAAACCAAGATTAACTGATGCAGATTATAGAAAAGATTATCTTTCAGAAAAAATTGGTGTTCAAAAAAGATTGGAGTGGACAGAAAAAAAATATTTTGTAACTACAGAAGAAGAACCATTATTTGATGCAGCTGATGTGTTAAGATTTGGTAAAGATTTAGTTGTACAACATGGTTTTACAACTAACTTAAAGGGAATTAATTGGTTAAAAAGACATTATAAAGATCATAGAGTTCATGCAGTTAATTTTCCTGGTGACCCTTACCCAATTCATATAGATGCAACTTTTACTCCAATCAAAGAAGGATTAATTATTAATAATCCTCAAAGAAGACTTCCAAAAGAACAAAGAAAGTTATTTAAAGATAATGGTTGGGAAATTATTGACAGTGCTCAACCCGCGCATAATGAGCCACCACCTTTATGTTATTCATCAACATGGCTATCAATGAATGTTTTAGTTTTAGATCCAAAAACAGTATGTGTAGAAAAAAGTGAAACTTATCAAGCAGAACAACTAGATAAACTTGGAATGGAAGTAATACCAGTAGAGCTTAGGGATGCTTATGCATTTGGTGGTGGATTACATTGTTGCACTGCAGATGTTTACCGAGACGGAACTTTAAAAGATTATTTTCCAAAACAATAAATTGTATAAGTATCTAACTTGGATTTTGTTTTAAAAATTCAATATATTTTACTACTTCATTAAATTTTTCATCCGGAATATCTTTATAACTTCCATTAAAATGATCTTTCACACATATAGCAACATGTGCATAAGGGTTTCTTCCTTTTGGATGGTTTGGGTGGTCTGGTAATTGCCCAAGTAAATAATCGCCAGCTTCCTGGATCATTTTCCACAGTTTACTTGCGTTTTCTTTATTCACACTGTCTCATTTCTTGTTTTATCTAATTCTGGCATAGTCTGTGGCATAGTTATACCATTTTATCCTATATTTAAATTCTCCTCTATTTTTTTTTTTACTGTTGGTTTACTGATTTTTATTTTTAAATTATTAGTAAAAAAATTTGCAATATCATTATACGAATTTTTATTAGCTCTCATTTCTTTCATAATTTTAATATGATTATCATTTAAATTTTTCCAAAAAGGAGATTTGATTTGTTCTTTAATAGCAATTGTTTTTAT
>QCNX01000037.1 GCA_003210015.1 Pelagibacteraceae bacterium AG-426-P20
CCTTCTTTAGCTGATAAACCGGTTGTTTCCGTATCTAAAACTATTTCTTTCATTTATATAATTTCTACCAGAATATCTTTTACAGCTCTTTTTATTTTTTTTTTAGTAAAATTATTTTTAATAATATAATGCGATTTTCTCTTTTTATATTCAAGTGGTAATTGAATATTTTGAAATCTATTTAAGAGTTGTCTATTAAAATTTATTCTTTTTTTTAATCTTTTTAAAACATCAGATTTTTTTGATTCTACAAAGACTAAAATATCCTTTTTGTTATTAATTTTGTTTTCTAACAATAGGGGTATATCTAAGATGATAATTTTTTTATTTTTATTTTTATTTATAAAGATATTCATTTTTTTTCTTATTTCTAAATGAACGATTTTGATTATTTTTTTTAAATTTAATTTATTTGCTAATATGGCTCTGATAATTTCATCTTTATTTATTGGAAATGAAAAAATATATTTTGGTAACTTCTTTTTTAATTTAAAGAATATTTTTTTATTATTTTTATATAACTTACTTACTTCTAAATCGGCATTAAAAACTGGATAACCAAAATTTTTTGATACAAAACTTTTACCTGAACCAATGTCTCCTAAAATCCCAATTCTAATCATTTTCCAATAATTTAAGAACTTTTTTGTTAATTAATGGCAATATTCCCGACTCAATGTTGGGAGCTATTGTAAATAATCTAAAAGCTTCCTGAGCTTGATAAACAAACATCATTTTACCATTCTCTATTTGATGACCGCGTTTTTCAGCCTCCAAAAGAAAATTGGTTTTTTTAGGATTATAAATAACATCATAAAAAAACTTTCCTGGGCTTACTTGATCATAATTTATTGGCAGTTTATCGTTTTCTTTAAGGCCTAAACTAGTAGTATTTATAATCATATCAAAATCTTTAATATTTCCCCATTCTACAATTTCTATCTGGGGAAATAATTTTTTTAAATCTTCAGCTTTTTTTTTGGTTCTATTGCTTAGCATAATAACAGAAGGTCCCATTTCCTCTAAAGCATAAATAATTGAGGGAGTTACCCCTCCTGCCCCTAAAAGAAAAATTTTTTTTCCTTTTACAGAGTATTTAATGTGTTCTAAAGAATATCTAAATCCCAGAATATCTGTGTTTCTACCCACTATTTTATCAGAACCTTTTAAACTATTTCTTTCTTTATAAATTGTATTTACTGACTGAGTTTTTTCAGAAATTTCAGCTTTATCTAGAAAAGGTATAACTGAATTTTTAAACGGAACTGTAACATTAATACCTTCAATTTGATCATTTCTAATTGCTAAAATTAATTCCTCTATATCAGATTCTTTAATTTGTTTTTTTTCATAAACAGCATCGATATTATTTTCTTTAAACCAATAATTATGTAATTTTGGTGATAGAGAATGATCAATTGGATTTCCTATAACTAAATATTTTTTCATTTTATGTTCTCTAAATACTCTTTAATTTTTTTTATTGGCAAACCCATTATTGTATTTTCGTCGCCTTCAATATTTGAAAATAAATTTCTACCCTCTCCTTCAATTTGATAAACATTATACGAATATAGAGCCTCATCTGAAATTTTAGATAAATATATTTTTAGCTCATCATCAGAAAAGTTTTTCATATTTAGTGTTGCTTTATCGGTATAATTCCAAATCATAGAACCATTCTTCGAAATACACACAGAGCTCACCAAAAAATGCTTTTTTCCATTTAATTTTTTCAAAATAGTTAAAGCTTCATCTCTATTTTTAGGTTTAGATATTAATTCTCCATTTAAATCGATAACACTATCTGCCCCCAAAACCATTAAATCTGTTTGTTTTGAGCTTACTTTATTAGCTTTTAATTCAGCTAAATTTTTAGAAATTATATCAGGAGTAGCCTTTTCTTTAAGCAAACTTTCTTTGACTGTATCTTCATCAACATTTGAAGGCTCGACTATATTTAAAATATTGTTCCTATCTAATATTTCTTTTCTTACTTTACTTTTTGATGCAAGGATAATCTTATTTAGCATTTTTGTGATATATTTCGTGAATTTTTATTATTGATGCTGCTGCTTCTTCGACTGATTTTCTGGTTACATCTATAAAGGGCCATTTATATTTTTTAAAAGTTTTTTTTGCCTCTGTAATTTCTTTTTCTATGTTTTCAATATCTGTATAATTTCTATTTTCAGTTTCTTTTAGAGAATTCATTCTATTTTTTCTTATCTCAACCAATCTATTAGGTTCTGTGCTCAAACCAATAACACAGGTAAGTTGTGGATTGTCTCTAAGTTTTTTGGGTAAAGAATTTTCATTTATTAGTGGTATGTTTGAAGTCTTATAGCCCCTATTTGCCAAATAAATTGATGTTGGTGTTTTGCTTGTTCTACTCACCCCTATTAAAACTATGTCTGATTTTTCTATATCATTAGTTGAATTTCCATCATCATGATTCATGGTGAATTGAATAGCTTCTATTCTTTCATAGTACTCATCATTAAGCTCGTGTTGTCCACTTGGTTCGTGAGATGCTTTTTGATTAAGAATTTTTGAAAAATTTAAAATTAAATTTCCTAAAACACCAAAACATGGAATATTTTTGTTATCACTTTCATTAGCTAAATACTTTGCTAAATTGTTATCTACAATTGTATATAAAATTACAGAATTTTCATTTTTTTTTGCTTCCTCTAAAATTTTTAAAATTTGGTTTTCTGTTCTCGTAAATGAGAAAGAATGAACTTCGTATTTAATGTTCTTAAATTGAGCTTTTAATGCTAAAAAAATACGATCAAGAGTCTCGCCTGTAGAGTCGGATATTAAAAATATTTGATAAGTTGGATTCATATTTGATTTATTATAACATAAAATATTTATGAAAAATGTTTTTTTAGAAAAAGAAATTCATCTAGCTTTAATATGGGAAAAAGGTCGAAACAAAGAGAATGAAATAAAAAAAATTATAGATAATCAATTTGAAATAATTGAGCAATATAAAGTTAATTGGGAGAAAAAAACATTTGGGAAAAGTCTATCGGCTTTTTATGGATCAAATTTACCTAATAATTCTAAAAAAGAAAATCATTGTGGCAATGGAGAATTTTTACTCATAACTTTTTATGATAATAAGCCCAAATACGGTTTTGTTGAAACTTCCAGGGGGTCTGAAAAAGTAAATTTAAACGTTTTTAAATTAAAATCAGAATGTCGTAAATTGACTGGTGGTGGGCACAAAATTCATACAACTAATTCAGTAAAAGAAACAAATCATGACTTAGTTTTATTGCTTGGTTTAAATTACCAGGATTATGAAAATCTTATTATTAAAAAGTTTAATAACAATAAATCTGAAAATGTATTGGCCAAAATACCCAGTATGTCTATTGGCGTAAATGGATGGGAGAGCTTTGAACAATTATTTTATGTATTAAACAGCACTCTTGATTATGTTATTTTAAGGAATTTTGAAAATTTTCCAGACACAGTAAAGGATCATGATGATATAGATTTTTTAGTAAGAGATTTGGATAAAGCAATTTATATCACTAATGCTTCAAAAGTTTTCCATCAAATAGATCGTGTTCACTATAAAATAAAAGTTGCTAATAAAGATATTTTTGTTGATTTTAGATTTCTTGGGGATGATTATTATGACTATAATTGGCAAAACAACATATTAATTAATAAAGTTTTAACTAATAATAATTTCTACAGGCCAACTGATGAAAATTATTTTTACAGTTTAATTTATCACGTTTTAATACATAAAACTTTTATTGCGCCAGATTACTATAATAAATTAACAAATATTTATAAAAAACTTCCAAATTTTGATGAAAAAAAATGTAATTTTGACAATTATTTATTTTTGTTAGAGTCTTTTTTTGAAAAAAAAAATTATTTTTATAAAAAACCAAAAGATCCTTCGGTTTTTTTTGATAACAAATTTTTAAATTACAAAATAAAAATTGAGAATCTTTCTTTTTTAAATTTAAAAAAGATTAATCCTTACTTAGTAGATCAATGGAAAAATAACTCTGAATGTATATATTTTGAAGCCACAGATGATAAAAATAATGAAATTTTTATCAAGTACGGTGGGATTTTTGATTCTGCTCGAAGAGAATATAGAATCCTTAATCAACTAAAAAAGGATAATCAAAAAAATTTTCCAATAGCAAATTATTATAGATATATTCCAAATGTAAGTTTTGTTTTGTTGGAAAAAGTAAAAGGTATAAGATTAGATTACTTAATAGATTCATCTGACTTAAAATTAAAATCTAAGATGTTTAAAAAAAATTTGTATAATGGAATTTTTGATATTTTGAAAACACTACATAAAGAAGAAATAGTTCATAGAGATATCAGGCCAGAAAATATAATTATTATAAATGATGGAACTCCATTTCTTATCGATTTTCAATTTGCAGTAGATATAAACAGAAAAGTTTATAAGGAATATAAAATTGTTTTAAAAAAACCTAAAAGAATTATTGCTCTAGGTGGTAAATATAAAGTTAACAACTATCATTGGGATGATGCATATTCTTTTTATAAAATACTCGAAAACTTGGGTTTTAATGACGATCTCGAATATCTAACTGTAATGGAAAAAATAAAAAAATTAATA
>QCNX01000038.1 GCA_003210015.1 Pelagibacteraceae bacterium AG-426-P20
TTTTACTTTAGAAAAATCAAAACTTTCTAAATCATGAATTTTGTGATCTACACCTTTAAATTTAATTTTTTTTCCTGCACTTTTGGATGATGCTAACAAATATAAATTATCAATAGAAAGATCTTTTTTCTCAAGAACTTCTAATGTTTTTCTGCCAACATTTCCTGTGGCTCCAACTATTGCAATATCCATGATGTAAGTTTTATACTAAATGAAAGGTAATTCGCAAACTTTAAGAGCTATATTTTTACCATCAATTTCAAGCTTACCGGTCTCTGACACTTTACAAAAAGGCTCATTTATCATAGCAATTCCTATAACTTTTTTTGAAATGTGGTGAATAACATGCAGATCTAAGATCTCCTATTATATTTCCATCACTATTTATAATATTGATTGAGCCTGATAAGCTAATTTTGTTTGTTTCAATTTGAACTCCCATTAATTTTCTTTTTATTCCATCTAATTTAATTTTTTTTAACTTTTCTTTACCCAAAAAAACTACCTCTGAGTCTAAATTAACATATTTTTCAAAACCACATTCAAAAGGATTGTCTTGATTATCAAAATCATTTCCATAAGAAAGAAGACCGCTTTCAATTCTTTCAATGAGATTTGGGCAACCAGGTTTTACATTAAATTCTACGCCTATTTTAAAAAGATGATCATATAAATCTTGGCCGGACGATGTATTTTCAACATAAACTTCATAACCACCCTGTTTTGACCAACCAGACCTAGCAATCAAATGTTTCGTCCCTTTATAATCAAAATAATCAAATCCAAAAAACTTTAATTCGGTAATTACTTTCCCAAAAACTTTTTCCATCAATTCAAAAGACTTGGGACCTTGTATTGCCATAATATCTACTTTTGGTTCTAAAATTTTTACTTCAAATTTATTTCCTGATGCAAGTCCTTTTGCAAAAAAAATAACATCTGAGTCGGCAATAGAAATCCACCACCTATCTTCTGCTAATTTAAGTATAACTGGATCATTAATTAAATTTCCATTATCATCGATAATTGGACAATAATAACACCTGCCAATTTTAGATTTTGACAAATCTCTACAAGTCATTAATTGAACTAGCCTATATGAATCTTTTCCTGAAATTTCAACTTGTCTTTCTGCGGCTACATCCCAAACCTGTACATCTTTTTTTAAATGATAATATGAGTCTTCAATGGATCCGAAAGCAGCTGGCAACAACATATGATTATAAACTGTGTAAGCTGTTACGCCTTGTTTTTCTATTCTTGAAGTATAGGGTGTGCTCCTTAATCTTCTAGATTTTGCTATTGAATAATTTTTCATTTATTTAAAAATTCCAAAATCTTTTCTCGCATTTCAAAAGCTTTTTCAATCATAATCATATGTCCTGATCCACTAATTACATGAGTGATTGAATTTTTGACTAAATTTGCAAATTTTTTTCCACTTTCTAAATTAGCCATCTTGTCAAGTTCTCCTAATATAAACATAGTTGGACAACTTATAGCTTTTGCTGCATCAGAACCGTTTTGATAATTATTACATGCAATAAGATCAACAGCTAAAATTTCACTTATATCTCTTGATGATTGGATAATTTTTTCAACTGGATTTCCACCGATAAATTTTTTTGACCCTTCATAACCCCATTTCATCATTAATTTAACAGCATCAGAATCTCCATCTGACGCTAAGTCAATAAGATTTTTATTAACAGGCATTCGATAAGAACCTCCAACAAAAACAATTTTTTTTAATCTACTTTTATATTTAAACGAATACTCAAGTGCTTCCAGGCAACCTTGTGAATGACCAATAAGAATTATATTATTTAAATCTATTTCTTCAAAAACTTTTTCTAACCAATCTGCAATTTTTTCAATGCTATCTAAACACGGACCTTCAGAATTTCCATGTCCAGGTAAATCAATTGATAAAACATTAAAATTTTTATTTGAAAAAAATTGTTCTGTAAGAGACCAGACGATATGCGATAAGCCACTTCCATGCAAAAATACTATAGTGTCTTTAGAGCTCTCTATGCCTTGTCCAGCATCAGAAGCATGAACACTTTTATTTTGTATAGTTATTATCAATCAATTACCTAAAATTTTTTTCTAAGCTCAAATTTTTGAATTTTACCAGTAGAAGTTTTTGGTAATTCACAGAATACAACCTGTTTAGGAACCTTAAAACCAGCCAAAGTTTCTTTGCAAAAGCTTATTAATTCTTTTTCTGTAGTAGGTTTATCTTTAACCATTTCAATAAATGCACAGGGAACTTCTCCCCACTTTTCATCAGGTTTAGCTACTACAGCAGCAATTGATACTGAGGGGTGCTTACTTAAAGTATTTTCTATTTCTATTGATGAAATATTTTCTCCACCAGAAATAATTATATCTTTTGATCTATCTTGTATTTTAACATATCCATCTGGGTGCATTACCGCTAAGTCTCCAGAATGAAACCATCCACCAGCCATAGCCTTATCAGTTGCAGCCTTATCTTTAAAATAACCTTTCATTACAACGTTTCCCCTCAGCATAATTTCACCGATTGTTTTTCCATCTTTTGGAACCTCTTTCATAGTTTCGGGGTCCATAATTGCTGCTCCTTCAAGGTTAGGATATCGAACTCCTTGTCTTGCTTTAATTTCATTTTGCTTTTCTTCATCAAATTCGTTCCAATCATCATTCCAAGCACACTGTGTGACATGACCATAAGTTTCTGTTAAACCATAAACATGCATCACCTCAAAACCAAGTTCTTTCATTTTTTTGAAAATTATACTCGGGGGTGGAGCCCCTGCTGTAAGTACATGAACTTTATTTTTTAATTTTTTTCTATCACTTTCAGGAGCGCCTGTTATCATATTTAATACAATCGGAGCGCCTCCAAAATGAGTAACATCATATTTATCTATTAATTCAAAAATCTTTTTAACATCTATGTTTCGTAAACAAATAGTTCTTCCATTTAACATTGGAACTGTCCATGGATAACACCATCCATTACAGTGAAACATTGGAACTATTGTTAAAAAATTTAATCTATTTGGCATATTCCAAGCAACAGCACTTCCCGTTGACATTAAATATGAACCTCTATGATGATAAACAACACCTTTTGGATTTCCTGTTGTACCTGAAGTATAACTTAAAGATATGGCCTGCCACTCATCTTCTGGCATTTTCCAAACATAACTATCATCACCTGTACTAAGAAATTTTTCGTATTCTAAATCACCAATTTTTTCTAATTTTGACTGATCTGCAAATTTATCATGAATATCAATTACAATAATTTTTTTGTCTAATTTACTTAGAGCCTTTTTTACTTCAATATGAAGTTGTCTATCTACTACTAGTACTTTTGCATCACTATGATTTAAAATATATGAAATAGTATTAGCATCTAATCTTATATTAATTGTATTTAATACAGCACCGGTCATTGGAACTGAGTAGTGGGCCTCAAAAATTTCTGGAGTGTTAAATGCTAAAAATGAAACAGTGTCTCCTTTTTTGATACCAATTTTTTCTAGTGCACTAGCAAATTTTATAGCCCTTTTATAAACTTCATTCCAAGTATATTTTCTATCTTCATATACTATTGCCTCATAATTTGGGTAAACATCTTTAGCTCTTTCTAAAAAAGATAAAGGTGTTAATGGAACATAATTTGCAGCATTTTTATCTAAATTTGCATCGTAATGATTCATTCTAATTAAATTTAAAATTCATAATATTTGAGCTTCCAGAAATAGCAGATTTATAATGCAGCTCAGCTCTAGGTAAAACTTTTTCAAAATAAAATTTTGCTGTATTTATTTTATCATCATAAAAATTTTTATTTTCATTATAATCTTTGAAACTTACATCCAAAACTTTTATCCAAGCATAAGCGACAGATACAAAACCAAGAGTTTTTAGATAATCATTTGCAGCAGCACTAACATCGTCTTTATCGCTTTTCGTTTTTTCGTTTATCCATTTACTAAATTTAGTTAAAATATCTAAATAATATTTAAATTCCTTTGTAAATGGCTTAATCTTTTCGTTATCTAAATCAGTTTCAGACTTTACCAAATCTATAAATTTATTAATTATGTCTCCATTTTTATTTGATAATTTTCTAAAAACTAAATCTGCTGCTTGCACAGAATTCGTGCCTTCATATATTGGAGTTATTCTGTTATCTCTATACAACTGTTCTATCCCTTGATCTTTTGTATAACCATAACCTCCATGAATTTGCATTGCGTCATTAGTAATTTCCATACCCAAATCAGTGAACAATGATTTTACCACTGGTGTCATCAAAGAAACAAAATCAGAAGCTTCCTGACGTACTTTTTCATCTTGATGGTTCAAACTAACTTCAGTTTGTTGTGATAACCAAAAACACAAAGCTCTCTCTCCTTCAATAATTGATTTCATATTCAATAGTGATTTTCTTATATCTGCATGTTCAATTATAAAATCAGCACCATTGATCGATTTAGTTTTATTTGTCTTACCTTGTTTTCTCTCTTTCGCATAGGCGAGTGAGTTTTGATAAGCAATCTCTGAGATTCCTAATCCCTGGAT
>QCNX01000039.1 GCA_003210015.1 Pelagibacteraceae bacterium AG-426-P20
TTTAAGACAACATGTTTGATTTTTTGTTCTTTTAGTAATTTTGAATAGATTTCTGATTTATTGATACTAGAGGTAAATACCAATAAAGGCTGTTCGTTTTTATTGCACTCTATAATCTTTTTTATTATTGCCTGATTTTTTTCTGACTCAGTTCTAAATATTTGATCATTATAATCTTTACGTATCATCGGATTGTTAGTCGGAATTACAACTACAGGTAAATTATAAATTTCATAAAATTCCTCAGCTTCTGTTGCAGCTGTTCCTGTGCACCCGGATATTCTTTTATATAATTTAAAATAATTTTGATAAGTGATTGATGCTAGTGTTTGGTTTTCTGCTTGAATTTCTATTCTTTCTTTTGCCTCTAATGCTTGATGTAGTCCGTCACCAAACCTTCTACCCTCAAGAATTCTTCCAGTTAGTTCATCAATAATTTTTAAGCTGTTATCTTTGATAATATAATCTTTACCTTTTTCAAATAAATGATTTGCTCTTAGCGCTTGATTAACATGGTGAACTAAAAGTAAATTTTCTGGATCATAAAAATTATTATTCTTTAATATCCCAGCATTAGAAAAAATTTTTTCAACGTTATTTATTCCATCGTTGGTCAATAGAATATTTTTATCTTTTTCATCAATCTCATAATCACTTTCTTTTAATTGTTTAACTAAATTATCAATTGCTAAGTATTGATTTGTCTTTACTTCTGCTGCACCTGAAATCACCAAGGGAGTTCTAGCCTCATCTATTAAACATGAGTCAATTTCGTCTACGATTGAATAGTGATGTTGTCTTTGCACTTTTTCATTCTCAGAATATTTCATATTATCCCTGAGATAGTCGAAACCTAATTCACTGTTTGTTGCATAAGTAATATCACAATTATAATTTTTTTTTCTTTCATCATCGTTTTGATCGTTGTTAATAAACCCAGAGGTGAGTCCTAAAAAATTATAAATTTGACCCATTTCCTGAGAGTCTCTTTTTGCTAAATAATCATTTACAGTTACTACATGAACTCCTTTTCCTTCCAATGCATTCAAATAAGCAGATAAAGCTATTGTTAAAGTTTTACCTTCACCAGTCCTCATTTCTGCAATTTTATTTTCATGCAAAACCACACCACCAACCAACTGAACATCGTAATGACGCTCATTTCTTGTTCGGTTTGATGCCTCTCTAACTAAAGCAAAAGCTTCAGGTAAAATTTGATCTAATGAGTCACCGTTTTTAATTTTTTCTTTAAAATCCAAAGTTTTTTTCGGAAAATCTTCATTTTTTAATTTTGAAAATCCTTCTTCCAAGTAGTTTATTTTATGTATAATTTTATCTATTCTATCTAACTCTTTCTGATTGCCAGATTTGATGAATTTAGAAATAAAGGATAAAGGGTTTAACATCTGTTTTTGGTATATGAATTACTTATAACTTTTAATATAGTTATTAAATAATTATTTTAAATAGTATGGGAATTAATTTATCAAATTTTTTATCTTCTAAATCAAATGATCAAAAAATGAATGAATTTCAAGATTTAGATCATTTAGATGGACTGTCAATATCAACTGTCTGTGCAAATTTATATCAAACAGGCAGGGATGACCTAGTTATGTTCTATTTTAGAGAAGGAGCGAATTTTGCATCTGTCTATACTAATTCCAAAATTGTCTCTGAAAATATTAAATGGAACTTAAACCAAAAAACTAAAAAAGTTTTTTCACTATTAGTAAACGCTAAAAATGCTAATTCTTTTACAGGAGATCATGGTTATCAAAGTATGCAAAATATTGCTTTAGCAATTTCTCAAGAATTAACAAAAAAACAAAAAGACGACGAGGATAACCCTGAAAAGATTGTACCCAAAAATATAATTTTTGGTTGCACAGGTACTATTGGTGAAAAATTTCCAGTAGAAAAAATAAAATTAAAGATCCCAGAATTGATAAAAAAAATTAAATACACACAAAATAAATATATATGGATGAAAGCTGCTTTAGGAATTATGACAACTGATACAAAGCCCAAATTAGCAATGGAAGAGTGCACGATAGGAACAACCCCAATTAAAATTTATGGGATTGCAAAAGGGTCAGGAATGATACATCCAAATATGGCGACTACATTAGGATATATTTTTACAGATGCAGACTTATCAAATGAGATATTAAAAAAGTTATTAAAAAAAAATATTGAAACTACTTTTAATGCAATTACATGCGACGGAGATACAAGTACTAATGATATGATAACAATATTTTCTACAAGAAAAGCAAAAAATGCTAAAATAAATAATATCACGGAAAAAAGATTAAAAAACTTTGATGAAGCTTTGAAAGGAGTTTTATTAAGCTTGGCTAAAAGAGTAGTAGCAGATGGTGAAGGGGCCTCTAAATTTATAACAATTAAAATTTTAAATTGTAAAACAGAAAAAGAAGCAAAACAGATTGCTTTTTCAATTGCAAATTCGCCTTTAGTTAAAACTGCAATTGCTGGCGAGGACCCTAATTGGGGAAGAATAATTATGGCTATTGGTAAATCTGATTCTGAGATTAATTTAAAAAAACTTTCAATTAAATTTGGAGAAATCAGTGTTGTTAATAATGGAAAAATTTCTAATCATTATGATGAACAACAGGCTGCAGAATATTTGAAAAATTCAAATATTGAAATTAATGTTGATGTTTCGTCTGGAAATAAAGATTTTACAGCTTACACAATGGATTTAACAAAAAAATATATAGAGATTAATTCAGATTATAGAAGTTAAAGATATTGAAATATTAAATTTAACAATTAGATAAACCACATGATCAAATATAGTTTAAATTGTAAAGAGTGTGACGTAAAATTTGAAAGTTGGTTTTCAAGCTCAAAGGAATATGAAAAACTTAAAAGAAAAAAATTATTAAAGTGCTTAAATTGTGACTCATTAAAAATAGAAAAGAGTTTAATGGCCCCAAGAATAAATAAAAAAGAATATATTGCTAGAGATAAAGAGCAAAAAAAAATAATTAAAATAAAAAAAAAAATTACTGAATACCAGAAATTTATAAAGAATAACTTTGAGTACGTTGGTGAGAACTTTACACATGAGGCGAGAACAATTCATTATGATAATAAAAAAAAAGAAAAAAACATTTATGGAACTGCAACGAAAGATGACTTAAAAGAACTTTCAGAAGAAGGAATAGATGTTCAAATGATACCTTGGATAGAAGATAATAGTAATTAATTTTTAATAAATTTAGCAATATAATTAACTGACTTGTCTGTATCAACATTCCATTTATCAGTTAATAAATTAAATTTCATACCGTCTACTCTCTCTACGTTAAGATTGTTTTTTTTAAGTATGGAGATTAGTTCCTCTGGTTTAAGGAATTTTTCCCACTCATGTGTTCCAATTGGAAGCCAACGCAATATATATTCGGCTCCTACAATTGCAAAAAAGTAAGATTTCAAAGTTTTATTCAATGTAGCAACAAACATTATTCCATTTTTTTTTAAAAGTTTACTACATGTTTTTAGAAAAAAATTTACATCTTCCACATGTTCTACAATTTCCATATTCAAAATTACGTCAAATTTATCTTTTATCTTTATCTTTTCAGGAGATGTACAAAGATATTTAATTTTAAGGTTATTTTTTTTTGAATGAAGTTTTGCAACATTAATATTTTTTTTTGACGCATCTATCGCTGTTATGTCAGCTCCTAATCTGCACATTGGTTCAGAAAGTAAACCACCACCACATCCAATATCTAAAATTTTAATATTTCTTAGAGGAGTTTTTTTTTGATTTATTTTGAATGTTTTAATTATATTTTCTTTTATATACGAAATCCTAATAGGGTTAAATTTGTGTAATGGTTTAAATTTACCTTCAGGATTCCACCATTCTTCAGCAATTTTAGAAAATTTTTCTATTTCTTTTTTATTAATTGTGTTATTTTTCATTAGTAAGTTGACTTTATATTCAACATGTATTTATTCAATATTTTTTAAATTTAAGAGAATAGTTTATCATGAAAATTGTAGTATTAAAATTTGGAGGCACTTCAGTCGGGACAATAAAAAAGATTAAAAAAGTCGCCGAAATAATTGCAGATTATAAAAAGAAAAATTATAAAGTTATCGTTATTTCCTCAGCAATGAGTGGTGTGACAAATGAGTTAATAAAAAAATCCTCTGAAATAAGTAATAATTTTTCTATCTCAGAGCATGATGTTTTAGTTTCATCAGGAGAACAAATTGCATGTTCCTTGATTGCAGGAAGATTAATTCATAAAGGATATAAGTCTAGATCTTGGTTATCCTGGCAAGTTCCGATAATTACAGTGGGAGCACATAAGAATTCGAGGATTAATAAAATTAATAAAAATAAAATAATTAAA
>QCNX01000040.1 GCA_003210015.1 Pelagibacteraceae bacterium AG-426-P20
GCGTTGAAGGTAATAATAAATTCGCAGAAGCATCTTTATATAAAGGAACTAAATTTGTTAATTTTTTATCTGCAATAACTACACCTGCTGCATGAGTGGCAACATTTCTGTTAAGTCCTTCTAATTTTAATGATAGATCGGTAAGTTTTTTAACTCTTGGGTCTTCATTAACCATTTTTTGTAGTCTTGGCTCACCTGCAATACATTCGGATAAAGTTTGAGGTCTTGAAGGATCAAAGGGTATCATTTTTGATATACTGTCAACAAATCCGTAAGGTAGACCTAGTACCCTACCTACGTCTCTAATGACCATTCTTGCCTTTAATTTTCCAAATGTAATTATATGAGCAACACTGTTTTTATATTTTTGAGTCAAGTATTCAAAAACCAAATCTCTTTTTTCTTCACAAAAATCTATATCAAAATCTGGCATTGAAATTCTATCGGGATTTAAAAAACGTTCAAAAATTAGATTGTATTTAATTGGATCTACATCTGTAATTGATAAACACCATGCAACAAGAGAACCTGCACCAGATCCTCGTCCTGGTCCGACAGGTATGTCATTATTTTTTGCCCATTTAATATAATCAGAGACAATTAAAAAATAACTTGCATAATCCATTTTAATGATAATTTCTAACTCATGATCTAATCGATCTTTATAAATTAAAAACTGTTCGTTATTTTCAATTTCATTTGATTTTAAATTAAAAAATTTTACAAATTTTTCTTTTAAACCATTAAGGGAGTCCTTTTTAATAATATCACTAGCATTTCCATCTTTAGTTGAACTAATATTTGGTAAAATTGGTTTTGAAAAAAGAGGTCTGAAACTGCATCTTAAAGGAAAATTATAATTATTTTCTAATGCTTCAGGAATATCGGCAAACAATTCTGACATTTCATTATCATTTTTTAAATAATGTTCAGAACTATATTTAATTCTATTTTTTTCATTAATATACGTTTTATTACCTATACATGTGAGTGCATCATGGGCTTCATGCATATCTTTATTTAAATAAAAAACTTCGTTAGTAGCAATTAGTGGGATTTTAAGATTAATTGATTGATTTAGATTAAATCTTTCAAAACTCTTTTCGTTGTGATCATTATGTCTTTGTATTTCTAAATAGAACCTATCTTTAAAACTTTTGTTTAGGTTTGAATAAAGTGTGCTTATTTCTAAAAATTTACCCTTTTCAAACAATTTTCCAAATAAACCAAATGCTGTCCCCGAGAAGATTGAAATACCAGAACTATCTAATTTGAGTAAATTATCTATGTCTATATGAGGTAATGAAAGTTCGTCATTTTCTAAATAAGATTTTGATGATAATTCTATTATCTTTTTATAACCATATTCATCAAGCGCAAATAAAGGGAGCAAACCAATAGTATCTTCAAATTTAAAATTAATTTGAGTTCCAATAATTGGTTGAGTTCCAACTTTAGATAATTTATCAGAAAACTCTACTGCTCCACATAAATTTGATGTATCACATAATCCAATTGCTTTAATTTTCAAATCTTTAGTTGTATCTTTTAAATCATCAATTTTGACAGCCCCTTCACAAATTGAATATTGAGAATGGATCTTTAAATGATTAAAGTTTTTTAAATTAGACTCGGACATTAGTAGATTTTATATTACCATCTACTATTTCCAATAAGCAATCAGACTTATTAGCAAAAAATCTATTATGAGTTGCAAATATTATTAATCTTTTCGGATTTACTTGTTTTTTTAATAGAGAAAATATTTCTATTGAAGTTTTTTTATCAAGACTGCCTGTTGGTTCGTCCGCAAGAATAATCTTCGGTTCATTTATTAAAGCTCTTGCAATTGAAACTCTTTGTTTTTCACCACCTGAAAGTTCATTCGGATAATGATCTACTCTATGCGAAAGACCTACAATTTTAAGAAAATTTTCTGCTTTAATTTTAGCATCATCTTTATTATTTCCAGCAGCTAAACTTGAAAGATAAACATTTTCTAGAGCGGTAAAATCACTCAATAAGTTATCTTGTTGATAAATGATACCGATATTATTTGCTCTAAATAAATCATTTTCTTTATTATTATTAAAATTAATCTGTTTTTTTTTAAACTTAATTAATCCAGATGAAGGTTTGTCAATTAAAGAGATAAGGTTTAATAATGTTGATTTACCTGATCCAGAAGGTCCCATTAATGAATAAATTTTACCTAATTTGAATTTAAAGTTTATTCGTTTCAAAACTTTAATATTTTTATTTGCAATAAAAGTTTTTGTTAGGTTAGATAATTCTATAAAATTATTCATATTTCAGTGATTTGATTGGATCTAATTTTGCAGCTTTCATTGCTGGAAAAATTGAAACTAAAATTGTTATTAAAATTGAACAAATTGAAATTAAAAAAATTGAGCTTATGTTAATTTCGGATGGCATAGTGCTTAAAAAATAAATCTCCTCTGGGAATAACGTCAGATTAAATGTATTGCTTATAAATTCTCTAATATTTTCAACATAAATTGAAAATGTAACACCCAACAAAATTCCAAATAATGTTGCAGTTGTACCGATTATAATTCCAATTAAAAAAAATATTTTTATAATTGAATTATTTAAAACTCCTATTGATTTTAATATAGCAATTTCTTTTGTTTTATTTTTAACTAAAATTGTTAAGCCTGAAATAATATTAAACGCTGCAACAATTATTATTAAAGATAAAATTATAAACATTACATTTCTTTCAACCTTCAAAGCTGAAAATAAAGATCTGTTCATGTCTGCCCATGTAGAGACTAAATCCATTGGAAAAATATTTTGTACTATATCTTTTTGATGTTCAATTTTTTGTGGATTTTTTAGATAAATCTCCAAATTTCTATCTTTTTCAGGAAGATTAGAAAATTCTTCAAGTGTATTTAAGTTTAAGAAAATAATATTATTATCAAAATCAGCTAAACCACTGTCAAAAATTGAAGAAACTGTGAAAATTTTTTGTTTTGGCAAGTTTCCAATAATTGTTTCTACACCAGATGATGACATTATTGAAATGCTGTCACCTATTTCTAAATCAAGATTAAAGCTAAGTTCTTTTCCTATTGAAATAAAGTTTTTATCTAATTTAGAATTTCGTCCAACAAAATTTTCATTATTAATTAATTCAAGTTTGGAAAAATCTTTTTCAAGATAACCTCGCAAAAGTATACCTTTTGAACTTTGTTCTCTAAGAATTATAGCTTCACTTGAATTACTTAATATCAAATTTTTTGAAATCAATTTTAAACTGTTATTTCTAATTTTTTTTATTTCTATTGCTTGTTCATAAGGTTGAACTGTAATATGAGAGTTAAAGCCTACAATTTTATTAACCAATTCAGTTCTGAAACCATTCATTACTGACATTACAATAATCAGTACCGCAACCCCTAAACTGATACCAATAAATGAAAAAATTGAAATAACGTTTAAAAAACCATCTTTTTTTCTGGCTTTTAAAAATCTAAACGTAACTTCTTTTTCAAGAGTAGAAATCAATTTTTTACTTTTTCTTCTTTGATTATTTTAATAATTTCTTCCAATTTTAATTTCATAGACTCATCACCAGTTCTTTTAAATTCAATTAAATCATCATCAGTTTGTTTACCAATAATAACTTGAAATGGTGCTCCAATTAAATTCATTTTTTTAATCTTTGATGAAAAATTTTCATCAGTATCATCAATTATCGCATCAATATTATTTTTAATAAATTCATTATTGATATTATTTGCTTTTTCTAGTGCAGCATTATCATTTTTTTTGATCATTGGAATTATTGAGACATCATAAGGTGCAACAGAAATTGGCCATTTCATGACTTCATTCATTTCATCGTATTTCGCTTCTATTATTGCACCAACAAGTCTTGAAACTCCTACACCATAAGATCCCATTTTAACAAAATCTTTTTTTCCACCTGGTAAATCTACAGAGGCGCCCATTGGTTTTGAATATTTGTCCCCAAAATAAAATATATGGCCGACCTCAATACCCTTTGTAACTAATCTATTTTCTTCTAATACTTTATTTTCAAATTCTTTCTTATCAAATTTTTCATCTGTAACTGCATAAAAATTTTCATACTTTTCTCTTAATTGCTCTAAAGATTTTTTTTCAACCTTAGTGTTATCACTATTAACTTCAAATATTTTTTTATCTGTAAAAATTTTACTTTCACCAGTTTCAGCTAAAATAATAAATTCATGAGAAA
>QCNX01000041.1 GCA_003210015.1 Pelagibacteraceae bacterium AG-426-P20
TCCAATCGTTGTATTCTTTGCTTTAAAATTCTTTAATTAATCTATATCCTTCTTCTAAAAATGAAGGCTATAATTTTCAATCTATTAGCATGGGTAATGCTTCCTATAATGGATGGGTTTGCAAAATATTTAAGTGCAGATCTTCCAGTATTACAAATCACATGGGCAAGATATTTTTTTACCGTAGCTTTTACTTTTCCAGTTATGTTTTTCTTTTTCCGAAAAAATCTTGTATGGACCGATAAACCAAAATTACAATTCATAAGAGGTATAATTCTTTTAACAGCTAATATTTGTTTCTTTTATTCAATTTCGGTAATTTCTTTGGCAAAAGCATTAACTTTAGCTTTTGTTGCTCCTTTAATTGTTACAGCTTTTTCTCCAGTTTTTTTAGGTGAGAAGGTAGGATTTAGAAGATGGTCTGCAGTAATTATAGGTTTTATAGGTTCTTTAGTAGTTATTAGACCGGGTTTTGTTGAAATCAATTTAGCAAGCATAGCTGCTCTTGGAACAGGTGTAATGTATGGGTTTTATTTAATCATTACTCGTAAACTAAGCACTTCAGACAATCCATTATTAACTTTATTGTTAACTGGTGTAGTAGGGGCTGTAATTATAACTACTGTAATGCCATTTGTGTGGGTTAAACCTACCTTAAATCAGTGGTCAATGATGGCTGCTATAGGTATATTTGCCTGCATAGGGCATTTATTTCTAATATTGTCTCTCAAATACGCTGACGCATCTAAATTGGCTCCATTTAGCTACTTTGAGATCATTACAAACATAATTATAGGTTATTATTTCTTTAGTGACTTCCCAGATAATTGGACTTTCTTAGGATTATTTATTATTGTATTAAGTGGTATCTACATTTCAAGAAGAGAGAATTTAGTTAAAAAGATTCAATAATACGTATTATTTATTCCTAGTATTTAAAGTATTAAATTAAGTAATAGCTATAAACTACTGTATTTATTATATTTATTAATAACATAAATAATGTAATTATTAAAAAATTTTTTACTTATTTAAAATTAAAATGCTCTTAATTAACACATAATAATCTAATTTTTTTCTAATTATAAAAAACATTAAATAATCCTTTAAAATAGCGGGTTTTTAATATTCTTATTACAAAATTATTTGAAAAATAGGCCAGTCAAAAAACGTTGATATAGTTGAATAGTAGAGCGATGCACTAATTGAATATACCATTTAAACGGCCATAGAGGGGTCTATTTTCAGTGAAGGCTAATAAATGGTACAACTGAAGGGTGAATTATGCTATTTAACAAGAAAATATTCAAAAAGACCAAAAAACATTGATTTTAATGACTTTTTTAATGTAAAAATGCCTCAAAATAGGGCTAAATCGATATCTTTTCAGATCTAAGTAATCTTAGCTTTTGCTTAATTCCACCTCTTCCAGAGTAGCCCCCAAGAGCTCCATCGGATCTAATCACTCTATGACAGGGTATTTTTGGTGCATATGGGTTTTTAGCACAAGCATTAGCCACAGCGCGAGCTGATTTAGGGCTTTTTATACCAATAGCTACCTGTTTATAGGTTTTTACCTGACCTTTAGGAATAGTTTTAAGATATTTCCAGACTTTTAATTGAAATTTTGTTCCTGATAGAGCTTTCATAAAAAAAACCCTGATTCTTTACACTTTTTAAGGTGCAAAGATCAGAATGTTATGGCTCGTCGTTGTATGCGCTACCGCCGAACCGACCACCCCGTATGTTTAGCGCTGCTTTACAGGGTTTTCTGCCCTCCAGACTTAAACCTCTCGGCCTTTCTCTGGCTGGCCAGTTAAGAGTTGCCTCTTAAGTTAAGGCTATAATAGTATATTCTATTATAAAAATGTATCACTTAATCGTTGAATTTACTTACTTTTCAACAGGCTATGTTAATAACTTACCTAGCGTGGTATTAATAAAATTAAGTAACTTGCAAAAAATATTAAAGCCATTACTGACAAAAATATTGTATTAAAGCTCTTGCCAGTATTTCGAAATTGAATGAAACTTAAAATAACAAAACCAATTGAACTTATCAAAAACCATACAGCTGGAATTTCTCCATCAAGCGAACCCATAATAATTTAATTTAAACTATTGACATTAAAAATCACCTATTATATAAGTTCCGATAATTAATGGTTATCGGAAATATTTATGAATGAACTAATAACAGACGTAAAAAGTTTAGAAATTGAAACTTTAAAAAATTTAAAGAACTCTAAATCTAATAATACTTTAAGAGCTTACCAATCTGATTTTAGAGATTTTTCAAGTTTCTGTGCAAAAAATGGTTTTTCCTCAATGCCAACAGAACCAAAAATCATTGCGCTTTATATTACTAACCTCTCAAAAACATCAAAATTTAGTACTTTAAAACGAAGAATAGCCTCTATAAGCGTTATTCATAAGCTTAAAGGGCGTTATCTTGATACTAAACATCCGATCATAATGGAAAATTTACATGGAATTAAAAGAACCTTGGGGTCAAGACAGAAGGCTAAAAAACCTATATTAATCAATGATTTAAAATTAATTATTAAAGCTTTAGATGAAAAAAAAAAAGAAAAACTTAGAAATAAAGCACTAATATTATTGGGGTTTGCTGGTGGATTTAGACGATCAGAATTAGTTAATTTGGAAAATGACGATATTGAATTTGTTAATGAAGGAGTAAAAATACTCATTAAAAAATCAAAAACTGATCAATCTGGAGAAGGTGTTATAAAGGCTATCCCCCACTTTGATAATCAAGAATTTTGTCCAGTTATAGCTCTTAAGGAATACATGAGATCTAAATCTAAAACTTCAAATAACAAAAAAATTTTTGAAATCTCTGACAAATCAGTAGCATTAATTATAAAAAGATATGCTGAAATAGCAGGTCTTGACCCATCTAAATATGCTGGTCACAGTTTAAGATCAGGTTTTGCTACAACAGCTGCTGAATTTGGTGCAGAAGAAAGAAATATTATGGCTATGACAGGACACAAAACTACTCAAATGGTTAGAAGGTATATTCATGAAGCAAATCTGTTTAAAAATAATGCTTTAAATAAAATCAAATTTTGAATGAATAAAATTCTTACAATACTTTTACCATCTTACAAATCAAAAAAATTAATTTTAAAACATGTTAAAAATATTTCAAAAAAGATACAAATCATAGTTATTGAAAACTCTAGAGACGCAACATTGAAAAAAAATCTTAGACAAAAAAATATAAAAATGTAAAAACAATTTTAAAAGATAATATTGGTTATGGAAATGCAATAAATTTAGGATCTAAATTAGTTAAAACTAAATATTTTTTTGTAATGAATCCAGATACAACAATTTATAGAAATACATTATCATTATTGTTAAAAAGTTCTAATAAAATCAAAAATTTTGGTGCAATTAGTCCAAATCATATAAGTAATAAAAATAGATATAAAAATAAAATAATTGAGCAATATACTTTAACAGGCGGAGCAATGTTATTTGATACAAAAATTTTTAAAAAATTAAAGGGCTTTGATAAAAATATTTTTTTATACTATGAGGACAATGACTATTTTACTAAATGTAGAATAAAGAATTATAAATTATTTATGATTTCTAATTCATTTCATGATCATAAAAAGAAAAGTGAAGGATCTGCTTTTTTTACAAATAAAGATCAAAAAAAAATATGCTTATTATCTTGCTGGTTGGCATGGTCAATGGTCTAAATTTTATTTTAATAAGAAATATTTTGGTTATATGTTTGCTTTAAAGAAAAGTTTACCGAATTTGATGATTAATATTATTCAATTATTTCTGAATTTATTTATCAATCCATATAAATCCAAATATATATATTTTAAAATCGAAGGTCTAATTGTTTCAATTCTAGGAATTAAGTCATTTAAAAGATCTAAATATGACTAATAAACTATTCATCTAAAATAAAATCTAAAGCCTTCGCAGAATTGACAATAGGTAATTTAGGCTTAAATTCACTAATATAATCGTTAAA
>QCNX01000042.1 GCA_003210015.1 Pelagibacteraceae bacterium AG-426-P20
TTTGTCAGAACAAAATAAAATTATTTTTAAAGTTCCAACTAGAGCTAATAAAAAAAATTTAAAAACTAATATTGAAAAGATTTTTAAAGTGAATGTAACAAAAATTAATATTATTAATAAACAAAATAGAACCAAACTAACAAGAGGCAAAAAAGTTAAAGTTTCCGGTTTTAAAAAAGCAATAATAACATTAAAAAAAGGTCAAAGTATAGATTTGACAACAGGAATTTAATTAGATGGCATTAAAAACTTTTAAACCTTACACAAAATCGACAAGAGGAACTATCTTGGTGGATAGAACTGGATTATGGAAAGGTAAACCATTTAAATCTTTGGTTTCTCCAAAAAATTCAATGAAAGGCAGAAATAATAATGGCCACATTACTTCTATCAATAGAGCTGGTGGTCATAAGAAAATGTACAGGCATGTTGATTTTTATAGAAAAAAATTTGATATATCAGCTACTGTTGAAAGAGTTGAATATGATCCAAACAGATCCTGTTACATTATGTTAGTGAAATTTGAGGATAATACTTATGCATATTATTTAGCTCCTCAAAAAATAAAGGTTGGTGATATAATTGAAAATGGACAAAAAAAAGAAATTAAAGTTGGAAATTGTATGCCACTACAAGATATTCCAGTTGGCATTAATATTCATAATGTTGAAATTCAACCAGGTGCAGGTGGAAAATTAGCTAGGTCAGCTGGTGCTTCAGTTACAATTAGTGGATTAGATGGTAACTATAGTTTAGTAAAACTTGCATCAGGTGAAATTAGAAAAATTGACTCAAGATCATTGGCTACAATAGGTGTATTAAGTAATCCAGATCAAAAAAATATTAAAATTGGTAAAGCAGGTAGATCAAGATGGCTGGGTAGAAAACCTCATACTAGAGGAGTTGTTAAAAATCCCGTTGATCACCCACATGGAGGTGGAGAAGGTAAAAGTGCTGGAGGTAGACACCCAGTTTCTCCAACAGGTCAGTCTGCTAAAGGTCTTAAAACTAGAGACAATAAGAGAACTGATAAATTTATTGTTAAAAGAAGAAATAAAAGAAAGGACACTAAATAATGGCTAGAGCTGTGTGGAAAGGTCCCTTTGTAGAAGAAAGTTTAATGAAAAAAGTTGATAAATATAAATCCGATCCAAAAAAAATCCCAATAAAAACTTGGTCAAGAAAATCAACAATAATACCAGATTTTGTTGGTGTAAGCTTTTTGATTTATAATGGTAAAAAATTTATACCTATTACTGTTTCTGAGGATATGGTTGGACATAAACTTGGTGAATTTTCTCCAACAAGAACATTTTTTGGTCATACACCAGCTGATAAAAAAGCAAAACCAGAAGAGGTTAAAAAATAGATCATGAGCAAAAAGACTAAAATTAAAAAGAATAAAAACAAAACTGTGAAGTCAATTAATAACAATATTAGATCCAGTGTTAGAAAATTAAATCCTATTTTAAAAGGAATAGTTGGAAAAAAAGTTGATGTAGCAATAAGAGATTTACAATTTTCTGAAAAAAGAATTACTAAAGATATAAGAAAAACAATTAGTTCAGCAGTAGCTAATGCCGAAAACAATTTTCAATATGATATTGATAGTTTGATAGTAAAAGAGGCATACTGTGGAAAAAAAATTGTTATGAAAAGATTTAGACCTAGAGCAAAAGGAAGAGCAGCACCTATTCTTAAACCATATTCAAGTGTAACAATAATTTTATCAGAAGCAAAAAAAATGGAGAGTCATGGGACAAAAAGTTAATCCAATAGGTTTTAGATTAGGTGTAAACAGAGGCTGGGACTCTGTTTGGTACGCTAAGAAAAAAGATTTTGGTAACTATTTAATAGAAGACTTTAAAATTAGACAATATATTAAGAAAAATGTAATCAATTCTGGTGTGTCTAAGGTAATGATAGAGAGAACTTCTAATAAATGTTATGTTACAATCTATACTTCAAGACCTGGATTTGTAATTGGTAAAAAAGGCAGTGATATAGACAAAATCAAAAACAACTTATCAAAATTTACCAAAAATGAAGTAACTTTAAATATCAAAGAGGTAAAAAAACCTGAGACTAATGCATATTTAGTTGCAGAAAATATTGCACAACAATTAGTAAAAAGAATTTCATATAGAAGAGCAATGAAAAGAGCCATGCAATCTTGTATTAGACTTGGTGCAAAAGGTATTAAAGTATCATGCAGTGGTCGATTGGGAGGAAACGAAATAGCTAGAACAGAGTGGCTGAGAGACGGTAGTATACCATCACATACATTAAGAGCTAATATTGATTATGCCGAAGCCGAAGCTTTAACTACCTATGGAATTATTGGTATTAAAGTGTGGATTTATAAAGGCGAAGTTTTTGCAAAAGAATTTAGTCAAGAGACAAATAAAGTAACACCAAAAGAGGATCAAAAATAAAATGCTTCAACCAGTTAGAACAAAATGGAGAAAAGCACATAAGGGTAGAATTCATGGAACTGCTTCAAGAGCTAATTTTATAAACTATGGTGCATTTGCTCTTAAAGCAATGTCACCAGATAGAGTTACTGGTAAACAAATTGAGGCAGCTAGAGTTGCATTAACAAGACATATGAAAAGACAAGGTAGAGTTTGGACAAGAGTTTTCCCAAATATACCAGTTTCAAAAAAACCTATTGAAGTAAGAATGGGTAAAGGAAAAGGGTCTCCTGAATTCTATGCTTGTAGAGTTAAACCCGGAAGAATTTTATTTGAAGTTGATGGTGTTTCAGAACAAATTGCAAAAGAGGCCTTGTACAAAGCTTCTGCTAAATTACCAATAAAAACAAAGACAATTAAAAGATTTGTATAATGAAAAAACAAGAAATTAAAAAGTTATCAAAAGACGAAATTATAAAAAATATTGATAAATTAAAAAAGGATTTATTCAATTTAAGATTTCAAAAAGTAAACTCACAAGTAGTAAATCCAGCAAAAATAGGTTTTACAAAGAAAACAATAGCTAGGTTAAAAACTACACTAAAGGAAAAAATTAATGCCTAAAAAAATTTTAACAGGAATTGTGGTAAGTGATAAACCTAATAAAACAATCACAGTCATGGTAGAAAGAAAATTCTCTCATCCAGTATTAAAAAAAGTTATTAAGGTTAGAAAAAAATACAACGCTCATGATGAAAACAATAAATTTAAAAATGGTGATAAGGTTTCAATTATTGAGAGCAAACCCTTTTCAAAAAATAAAAAATTTCAGGTAATGGAGAATAATAAGTAATGATACAAGTTCAAACTGAATTAATGGTAGCAGACAATACCGGTGCTAAAAAAATAGAGTGTATTAAAGTTTTGGGTGGATCCAAAAGACGATATGCTAGTATTGGTGATACTATTGTTATTGCGGTAAAAGAAGCCATACCTAAAGGTAAAGTTAAAAAGGGAACTGTACACAAAGCTGTTGTTGTAAGAGTTAAAAAAGGAATTCATAGAGATGACGGTTCAAAAGTTAAATTTGATAACAATGCTGCAGTATTAGTTGATGATAAAGGTGAACCCGTAGGAACTAGAATTTTTGGTCCAGTAACTAGAGAATTGAGGAATAGAGGACAAATGAAAATCATCTCACTAGCTCCGGAGGTTTTATAAGATGATTAAAAAAGGTTTAAAAGTAAAAGTTTTGACTGGAAAAGATAAAAAAAAAGAAGGTGAAGTTATTGAAATTGATAGAAAAAATAATAGAGCAAAAATTAAAGAAATAAATATGGTTAAAAAACACGTAAAAACCACAAAAGAAAAGAAGGGCGGGATTGTATCTAAA
>QCNX01000043.1 GCA_003210015.1 Pelagibacteraceae bacterium AG-426-P20
CATGGCACACATTGATGCTGGTAAAACAACTACAACAGAAAGAGTATTATATTACACAGGAAAAAGTCATAAGATAGGTGAAGTTCATGATGGTGCTGCAACTATGGATTGGATGGAACAAGAACAAGAGAGAGGAATTACAATTACTTCAGCAGCAACAACTTGCTTTTGGAATGACCATAGAATTAATATCATTGATACTCCAGGACACGTAGATTTTACAATTGAGGTTGAAAGATCGCTTAAAGTTTTAGATGGCGCTGTTGCTGTTTTTGATGGTGTTGCTGGTGTTGAGCCACAATCAGAAACAGTTTGGAGACAAGCAGATAAATATAAAGTGCCCAGAATATGTTTTGTAAATAAATTAGACAGAACAGGTGCTGACTTTTTTAGATGTGTTGATATGATTAGAGAAAGACTTGGTGCGAAACCAATGGTTGTACAAGTTCCAATTGGTATTGAGGCATCATTAACTGGTGTTGTTGATCTAGTTAAAATGAAAGCACAGGTTTGGAAAAATGAGGCTTTAGGTGCTGAATGGGAATATAAGGATATCCCAGATGATTTAAAAGAAATTTCACAAAAATATCGAACGGAATTAGTCGAAATGGCTGTGGAGCAAGATGAAAAATTAATGGAAGCTTATTTAAATGGTGAAGAAATTAAAGAGGAAGATTTAATAAAATGCATTAGAAAGGGAACATTAAATTTCAGTTTTGTGCCTGTACTGACAGGTTCTGCATTTAAAAACAAAGGTGTTCAACCTTTATTAGATGCTGTTATTAACTACTTGCCAAGTCCAATAGATATTGGCTCTATTAAAGGTACAAAACCTGATTCAGAAGAGGAAGTTGAAATGAAATTTGATGATGGAGCTGGATTTTCAGCTTTAGCATTTAAAGTTGCTAATGATCCTTTTGTAGGGTCACTTACGTTTATTAGGGTTTATTCAGGCACAATAAAAACTGGTACAGGAATATATAATTCTTCTAAAGAAAAAGAAGAAAGAGTTGGAAGAATGCTTTTAATGCATGCAAATTCTAGAGAAGATATTAAAGAAGCTAATGCAGGTGACATTGTTGCCTTAGCAGGTCTAAAATACACTATCACGGGTCATACGTTATGTGATGAAGATAAACCTGTCTTGTTAGAACCTATGGAATTCCCAGATCCAGTAATTGAAATTGCAGTTGAACCAAAAACAAAAGCGGACCAAGAAAAAATGGGTGAAGCGTTAGGTAGATTAGCAAAAGAAGACCCTTCCTTCAGAGTAACTTCTGATGAAGAGTCTGGACAAACAATTATTAAAGGAATGGGAGAACTTCATTTAGATATAATTGTTGATCGAATGAAAAGAGAATTTAAAGTGGAGGCAAATGTAGGTGCTCCTCAAGTTGCATATAGAGAAACATTAGAAAATGCTTCTGAAGTTGAATATACACATAAGAAGCAAAGTGGTGGAGCTGGTCAATTTGCTAAAGTTAAATTACTTGTTGAACCTCAAGAACCTGGATCTGGTAGATCTGTTGAAAGTAAAATCAAAGGTGGTGCTATTCCAAAAGAATTTATTCCTGGAGTTGAAAAAGGCATAGAAACAGTTTCTGATAGTGGAATTTTAGCTGGATTTCCAATGATAGATTATAAAGTAACTATTTTAGATGGATTACATCACGATGTTGACTCAAGTGTACTAGCTTTTGAACTTGCTAGTAGAGCATGTTTTAAGGAAGCTTGTACAAAAGGTACACTAAAATTATTAGAACCTGTAATGAGAGTTGAAGTAGTTACACCAGAAGATTATATGGGAGATGTAATTGGTGATTTAAATAGTAGAAGAGGTCAAATAAGTACTCAAGAGCAGCGTGGTAATGCGACTGTAATCACTGCAATGGTCCCACTTGCAAATATGTTTGGCTATATAAATAATTTAAGATCAATGTCTCAAGGCAGAGCTCAATATTCAATGTTTTTTGATCATTATTCAAAAGTTCCTCAAAATGTTCAGGATGAAGTAACAAAAAAGATTGCAGGATAATTATGGAAAAACAAAATATTAGAATTAAACTTAGAGCTTATGATAACAAAATTTTAGATGCGTCTACAGAAGAAATAGTCAATACAGTTAAAAGAACAGGAGCAACAATTAAAGGACCAATACCTTTACCAACAAAAGTTGAAAGGTATACTGTGTTACGATCTCCTCACATTGATAAAAAAAGTAGAGAACAATTTGAGTCAAGAACTCATAAAAGATTAATAGATATTGTTGAACCAACACCACAAACAGTAGAAGCTTTAATGAAATTAGACCTTGCTTCAGGTGTTGATGTGGAGATTAAAATTTAGTTATGAGTGAAATAGCTTTAATAGGAAAAAAAATAGGAATGACTCGTGAGTTTTATAAAACAGGGCAGCTAGTACCAGTTACTGTTTTAAAAATGGAAAAAGCTAGAGTAATTCAGATTATAGAGGAAAATAAAAGAGGGTATAAAGCTATTCAACTAGGATATGGAAAAATTAAAAACTCAAAGCTTACCAAAGCCATGAAAGGGTTTTTTACTAAAAAGAATACAGAAGCAAAAAAAAAATTAAAAGAATTTAGAGTGGAAAATACAGACACTTATAAAGAAGGAAATGAATTTGGTTTGGAAATTTTTAAAGATATTAAGTTTGTAGATACAAAATCAAAAACTATTGGTAAAGGTTTTGCTGGAGCTATGAAAAGACACAACTTTGGTGGCTTAAGAGCAACTCATGGAGTGTCAGTTTCACATAGATCTCATGGTTCTACTGGTCAAAGACAAGACCCAGGTAAAGTTTTTAAAGGAAAAAAAATGGCTGGTCACATGGGTGACAAATTAAGAACTATGCAAAATATAGAAATAATTAAAACAGATATTGAAAATGAGTTATTATATTTAAAAGGATCAATTCCTGGATCAAAAAATTCAGAAATATTAGTTAAAAAGTCCGTCAAAAATATAAATAAGTTAACAATAGAAGAAAAAATTAAATCTGCTGAAGAAGCAAAAAAAACACCAGATAAAAAGAAGAAAAAATGAAATTAGATAAATTAAATTTAAATGGAAAAAAAGACTCTATTGAAGTTTTAGATAAAATTTTTTCTGCAAAAGTTAATCCAAAATTAGTAAATAGCGTGCTATACAAAACAAATGCTAATTTTAAGGGTCGACATGCAAAAACAAAACAACAAAATGAGGTTTCTGGCCCAACATCAAAAATTTATGCCCAAAAAGGAACGGGTGGAGCAAGACATGCGAGTAAGAAAGCTCCTATTTTTGTCGGTGGTGGAATAGCTCATGGTCCAAAAGGTGAGCTAGCTTATAAAAAAAGAAAATTAAATAAAAGTGAAAGAAAATTAAGTGTTCTTTCATTAATAACTGAAAAAAATATCACAAAAAATCTTTTGATTTTTAATGATTTTAGCAATGCAATTAAAAAAACTAAAGAGATGAATTCAATAATAAAAAAATTTGAAATTCAAAATTCATTAATAATTTTAGATAAGAATTCAAAAGAAAAAATTGAAAAATCAATAAGAAATATCCCTAATGTGAAAGTTACGGACATAAATCAT
>QCNX01000044.1 GCA_003210015.1 Pelagibacteraceae bacterium AG-426-P20
AGGATTATTGCCATTAGCAGGCATAGGCATTAATTCATTTTCACCTAAAATTCTTGCTACTCTTGTCGTTGGTTGTGCACCTTGACCTAACCAATATTTAATTCTTTCAGACTCAAGTCCAATTCTTTCTTTTTTCTCTTTAGGAAGTAGTGGATTGAAAAAACCAACTTTCTCAATAAATCTTCCATCTCTTGCAAAACGACTGTCTGCTACAACTACTTTGTAAACAGGTCTTTTCTTTGTTCCACCTCTTGATAACCTTAACTTTAACATTTACTCTCCTTTTTTTTATTTCAATTGATTAAATAATTCTGGCGGTATTCCTTTATCAGACATACCTTTCAGATTTCCTTTAGACATCTTTTTCATCATTTCAGACATCATTTTAAATTGCTTGAGCAATTTATTGATAGTGGCTGGATCTGTCCCAGAACCATTAGCAATTCTTTTTTTTCTAGAACCATCAATTATTTTTGGGTTCTCTCTCTCCCTTTTTGTCATAGACAAAATTATTGCCTCATTCTTTGTAATAACGCTTTCATCTATGCCTGCAGCATCCATTTGAGACTTAACTTTTGATACACCTGGCATGAAAGACATCACCCCTTCTATTCCACCCATTTTTTTCATTTGTCTTAATTGAGTTAAATAATCTTGCATTGAAAACTGTCCTTTTTTTAAATTTTCCTCAGCCTTTTTAATATTTTCTTCGCCAAGATCTTGTGCTGCTTTTTCTACTAGAGATACAATGTCTCCCATACCCAAAATTCTATTTGCAATTCTATCTGGATGAAATACTTCGATATTTTCTATTTTTTCACCTACTCCTAAAAATTTAATTGGAACTTGTGAAACAAATTTCATACTTACAGCTGCTCCACCTCTAGCATCACCGTCTGCTCGAGTTAAAATTATCCCTGAAAGATTTACTGTATTTTTAAATTCTTTTGCAACAGATGCTGCGACTTGACCTGTAAGTGAATCTGCAACCAAAAATGTTTCTGCAGGATTAATAATTTTTTCAATTTGTTTGATTTCACTCATCATTTGTAAATCAATCTGCGTCCTACCTGCGGTATCAAACAATATAATATCAGCGCCGTTTAAATTAGCTGCACTTATAGCTCTTTGACAAATATCAGCTGGTTGCTGGCCTTCAATTATAGGAAGAGTTAAAATATTATTTTGTTCACCTAAGGATTTTAATTGTTCTTGGGCAGCTGGCCTATAAATATCTAAGCTGACCATCATTACTTTCTTTTTTTTGGTATTTTCTAAATATCTAGCAAGTTTCGCTGTTGTTGTTGTTTTACCAGAACCTTGTAATCCAACCAGCATCATTGGTACTGGTGGAACTGCATTAAGATTTACATCGTTATTTTTTTCACCCAGAAAACTAACTAATTCATCATGAACGATCTTAACCACCATATCTCCAGGCGATGTTGATCTAATTATCTCTTGTCCTAAAGCTTTTGGCTTAACTTTTTCAATAAATTCTTTGGCAACGTCTAATGAAACATCCGCCTCAAGTAAGGCTTGTCTAATACCCCTCAAACCTTCATCAACTTGACTTTCATCAAGTGAAGGAGCCTTTTTTAAAGAAGAAAAAATTTCTTCGAATTTATTTGTTAAATTTTCAAACATATTTATTTCACACAGCAGTAATCGCACTAGTGGGCGAACCCTCGCTGACTAGTGTCGATCTCTTTGTTTCCAAAGACACCGCAAATTTAACGTTTTTGCGGAAACCGCAACAAACTATAATAGAGGTTCAAAAAGTCAATAAATAAGTTAAATAACTATATATGGACATTAAAGCTTTTAAAATGGATGGATTAGGTAACGATTTTGTTATCATTGATAATAGAAAAAAAGTTACTGAGTTATCAAAAGAGCAGATAATTAAAATTTGTGATAGAAATTTTGTTGGATGTGATCAATTAATTTTAATTGAAAATGATGAAAATGCAGATGCTCATTTAAAGTTTTTTAACTCTGATGGTGGTGTATCTGATGCATGTGGTAATGGTACAAGATGCGTTGCAGATTTAATTTCAAAAGAAAACAATAATAAAACAATAATTTTTACTACTCAATCTAGAAATTTAAAATCTGAAATCTTAGGGAATAATCTAGTTACAACTGAAATTGGAAATGCAAAGACCAAGTGGAATGAAATTCCTCTATCTGATGAATTAGATACAAAGAATTTAAATATTAAAATTAATGATTTAAATAAAAATGAACATTTTGGTGGTACTGCTATAAATGTTGGGAATCCACATGTTGTTTTTTTTGTGGATGAAATTAAAAATTTTGATATTACAAAAATTGGACCTCAAGTTGAAAATTACAAAATTTTTCCAGAAAAATGTAATGTTACAATTGCTAAAGTTATAAACAAAAATTTAATTAAAGTTAAAGTTTGGGAAAGGGGTGCTGGATTAACAAAAGCATGTGGAACTGCAGCATGTGCAACAGCATTTGCTGGCAAATTAAATAACCTCACTAACAATAATATAGATATAGAATTTGAAACTGGAAAATTATCAATTTATATAGATGAGAAAAATTCTATTCACATGAAAGGTCCTGTTTCAGATATAGAAGAAATTTCAATAAAATTGTAATGGGAATATTTGATAAATTTAAAAAGGGTTTTCAGAAAAGTGCCTCTGCATTATCGTCTGGTTTAAAAGAAATAATTATTAAAAAAGAAATAGATGATGAAAATCTAAACAAAATTGAAGATTTTTTAATTCAATCTGATGTTGGCATTGAAGCTGCTTCTGAAATAAGAGAAATAATTTCGATGAAGAAGGTTGATCCCAATAAAGATTTAACAAATGAAATAAATCTTATTTTAAAAGAGTATATTATTTCAATAATGAAACCCTTAGAAAATAGTTCTTTTTTTATAAAAAAAGAAAAACTTCATGCAACTTTAATTTCTGGGGTAAACGGTGTTGGTAAAACAACAAGTATAGGTAAGATTGGTAAAATTTTAAAAAATAATGGAAATAAAGTTATGTTCGCTGCATCTGACACATTTAGAGCTGCAGCGATAGAACAGCTAGAAAATTGGGCTAATAAAATAAATGTTAAAATAACTAAATCATCCCAAGGATCTGATCCTGCTTCGGTTGCATATAAAGCTATTGAAGAGTCAATAAACAATAATTTTAATCAAGTTTTAATTGATACAGCTGGAAGACTTCAAAATAAAAAAAATTTAATGGAAGAATATAAGAAGATTGCCAATGTCACAAAAAAGATTGACCCTGATGCACCCCATGATGTTATTTTAGTTTTGGATGCAACTTCTGGTCAAAATATAATTAACCAAGTAGAAGAATTTAATAAGATTATTCCTATAACTGGTATCATCATGACCAAATTAGA
>QCNX01000045.1 GCA_003210015.1 Pelagibacteraceae bacterium AG-426-P20
TCATTCATAATAATTTTTTTATTTCTTCTAAATTCTAATGCAGAAGAAAATAATATCAAACAATTTTCAGAAGATGAGGGAGTTTTATCCATCATGTATCATAGATTTGATGAGAATAAATATCCATCAACTAACATTCAAATGGATATATTTATAAAACATATAAAATTGATTGAAAATTTAGGTTATGAATTTATTCATCCAAATGAATTTCAAAAAAATTTTAGTGTTCCAAAAAACAAAAAAAAAATTCTTTTAACTATCGATGACGCTTTTAAATCTTTTTATGATGTAGCATGGCCATATTTAAAAAAAAACAAAATCCCATTTATTTTATTTGTTTCGACTGAGCCAATTGGAAACAATGGTTATATGACGTGGGATCAAATTAAAGAGGTCAATAATGAAAAATTTGGAGTTATTGGTCATCATTCACATTCTCATGAGTATTTAATAGATAAGAGTGACAAATATTTTATTAACGACATAGAAACTGCAAGTTCAATTTTTAAAAAAGAATTAGGATATGTTCCTAAATTATTTTCTTATCCCTTTGGTGAATATTCTGAGTTTATGAGAAATTATATCTCTAAAAACTTTACTTATGCATTTGGTCAACATTCAGGTGTGATTGATCTTAACAAAGAAAAATACCAACTACCTAGATTTCCAATTAATGAAAATTATGGAAAAATAAAAAGATTTACATCAATTATTAAAACTTATCCTCTTGAATATAAAAATTTAATCCCAATTGAAAAAAAACTTCTAAAAAGTAATAATCCTCCATTTTTTTCTGTGGAATTTTTTGATAATCAAAAAAATATTGAAAAAATAACATGTTACTCTAATGAAGGTGATAAATGGGAAAAGTCTAATATAAAGTTTACTAATAACATTCTAAATATAACTTTTAGAGAAGCTTTTCTTCCTAGAAGAGGCAGAATCAATTGTTCATTAAATGATAATGGTAAGTGGAGATGGTTTGGAACGCAGTTTATAATTACTAATAATTAAATTAAACTTTCCAATTCAAGGCTTGATGGCAACAATTTAGCATTATCAAAATCCTTTAAATTATTTTGCTGGATAATCTTTTTTAAAATTTCAACATATTGTTCGCCAGTCTCTGCATATTCATTTAAATATTCTGCTAGAATAATACTATTTAAAGGTTTTCCAGTTTCCCTTAGCTGAGCCCTAGCTAATCTAAATTCTTTATAAGAAGAATGGGTATTTAAATTTCTTTGATAAGCCCTAACAGAAGCCTGTAGAACATTAAATTTCATTACTTTATGTCCTTTATTTTCATCTGCTTCTTTTGGTTTTAATCCTTCACCAGACCAAGTCCATTGTCCAAAAAGTGCATTCCCTTCTTGAGCAAATCTTGATGTACCCCAACCAGTTTCTTTTGCTGCTTGCGCGAGAGCCAATGATACTGGAACTTCATCCATTCTTATTTTTAAGATTAATATATCTTTTGTTGGTATTCCGTATTGCTTGAATTTTTTTTGTAACCATTTTTTTTCTAGACTAGTATTATTACCTTTGTTCATAATATTGAAAAGTCTTTTTCTATCTAATCGAATATTATTATTTTCCTGTAATATCAGTGGCAAAACAATTTGAATAAAAAACTCTTTCCTTTTTTTTGAGTTTTCTATCATTTTGATTTCTCGAGGAAACGAGTCAAGAGCAACAGGTTTTACTAATTTATTTTTCCTAATATCTTCAAGTTTATAATCAGTATCTTCATAAAGTTGCATAATTGTTGAAGCGTCTAATCTAACCGCATCAGTTTCTTTTTCATTTAGACTATAGATGTCTACTAATAAATCTCTTTCATCAAAATTTTCATTATTATTTGAATTACCATTTACTTTTTTATCAAGCGTGTAAGCTAAAACAGTTTTCGAATTATTTATAAATTCGTCAGTATTTAAAATTTTTTTATTAGTAAAATTAATAATTAAAGGCAAAGAATAGAATATAAGTATTATGGCAAAACAACTTAAAAGAGTTCGAGCAATAGATCCTAAGTTATGATCATCTAGAGTTTTTAAAACTTTAATTCTTTTATTGCTAAAATTTCTTCTCATTTATATTAAACTGCCTCTACTTTTTTAACTTCTGGTAAATAATGACATAAAAGATTTTGAACACCCTGCTTAAGAGTCATCGTTGCACTTGGACATCCTGAACAACTTCCCTGTAATTGAACCATTACAATTCCATCTTTAAACTCTTTAAATTTTATATCCCCTCCATCTTTAGCTACAGCAGGTCTAATTTTTTGATCTAAAATTTGAACAATTTTCTTTTCAATTTCTCCTAAATTTTTATCCTCTTCAAAAGGATCCTTATCAATTACAAATTCTTTACCACTAGAGTAAAAATCATTTATGAATGATATAACAATATGCTTAATTTCATCCCAAGATGTATTGTCATATTTATTTATAGAAATAAAATCTTTATTTAAAAAAATTCCTTCTACACCATTAATTGACATTATATTTCTTATCAGCTCATTTTTAACATTATCTTTTTTTGTAATTTCAAAAGATCCACCTTTGGAAACTATTTTGCCTGGCAAAAACTTTATTGAATTTGGATTCGGTGTTATTTCTGTTTGAACAAACATATTTTATATATAGTCAATAATTTGAAAATTAAAACTCGATAAAAAAAATTAAATTAAAAACCTATTAATTCATGGATTTTTTTAACCTTATTTGACGCAATATCATTGGCTTTTTTATGACCATCTAACAGAATTTTGTCTAAAAAATCTTTATTATGAATTAATTTTTTGATTTCGTTAGATATAGGTTCAATTTTTTCAACCAGAACTTGCGAAAGACTTTCTTTAAACTCTGAAAAATTTTTACCTTGAAAATCTTTTACTGATTTTTCTAGAGATGAGTTCGTAAGACTTGAATATATGCCCAAAAGATTTTTTGCTTCTGGTCTCTTATCTAGTTCCTTTATATTTGATGGTAACGGTAATGGATCTGTTTTTGCTTTTTTAATCTTACCAATAATTGTGTCTTTATCATCAGTTAAATTAATCCTACTTGAGTCAGATAATTCAGATTTACTCATTTTTTTTGTTCCATCTTTTAAACTCATAATCCTTGAAAAATCTTTTTGGATTAATGGTTCTGGTGCTTTTAAAAAATCTTTTACTTCAAATTCATTATTAAATTTTTGAGCAATGTCTCTACATAACTCTAAGTGCTGTTTCTGATCTTCCCCCACAGGAACGTGACTTGCGTCATATAGCAAAATATCTGCAGCCATTAATATTGGATACGAATAAAGACCAATACTTGCTTTTTCTTTATCTTTACCTGCTTTCTCTTTAAACTGTGTCATTCTATTTAGCCAACCCA
>QCNX01000046.1 GCA_003210015.1 Pelagibacteraceae bacterium AG-426-P20
TGGGATCGAACAGGGTTTTTTTGAAGAATCTGCAGTTTGTGGATTAGAAAATGCTTTAAGTGTAATCACTAAAGAAGAGTTATTAGAACAATTACAAGTAAAAACTGTAAGTTGTAAAGATGTGACATTTAGAATTTTTGGATTTTCTCTAACAGCATTTAATATGATTATAAGTTTAATTTTAATTATTTTTCTAACAAATTTTTTTAAAAATTATGAAAAATTCAAAAAATAAAGTCGAAGAATTTATAAGAGTAGATCATGCTGGAGAACGAGGTGCAGTTAAAATTTATGAGGGCCAATTATTAGCACTAAACACCTTTGTTAAAGACGAAAACTTGAAGAAAACAATAGAAGAAATGAAAATTCATGAAAAAGAACACTGTGAATTTTTTGAAAAAGAAATTAGAAAAAGAAAAATTAAACCTACAAAATTTTTGCCACTGTGGGATCTGCTTGGAGTTGGCTTGGGTTTTGGTTCAACAATACTTGGTAAAAAAGCAGCAATGTTATGTACAGCATCAGTTGAGGAGGTAATAGATAAGCATTATCAAAACCAAATTAATCAACTTGGTCCTGAGGAAAAAGAACTCAAAAAAAAAATTATTAAATTCAGAGAAGACGAATTACATCATAAAGATATAGCCTATGAAAAAGGGGCTTCAAAAAAAGGTTTATATTCTGTTATGGATAAAATTATTAAGACTGGCTCAAAAGTAGCAATTAGTATTTCTGAAAAATTTTAACAAAATATTAAGACTCTAGTTCCACATCCCAATACAAATAATCCATCCAGCTTTTGTGCAAATAATTTGGTGGAAAATGCTTACCATTACTGTGTAGGTCTTCGGTTGTTGGTTGATATGGATATTGATTTAATCTCATTCCAGAAAATTTTAAAAGCTTACCGCCCTTTCTAACGTTACATGCTGAACAAGCAGTGATGACATTCTCCCAATTAGTTTCTCCTCCCTTAGATCTTGGCAATAAATGATCAAAAGTTAACTCATTTCCACTTCCACAATATTGACATGAAAACCTGTCTCTCAAAAAAACATTAAATCTAGTAAAACTTGGTTTTGTTTGAGGAACTATATAGTTTTTTAACGCAATAACGCTTGGTAAGTTCATTTCAAATGACGGACTTCTAATTTGTCTATCATAATTACTTACGATAATAACTCTATCCAGAAAAACTGACTTTACAGCATCTTGCCAAGACCAAAGTGATAATGGGTAATAGCTTAATGGTCTATAATCAGCATTAAGAACTAATGCTGGACATTTTTCTAATGAAACATTTTTCTCAACAAACTCATTCATGTAGATAATTCTACCTTAAAAAAATATTGATATCAATAATATCTAACTATTTAATTTTTTTAAAATATAATTTAGAGCTATGCTCGAGGCCTCAACAGGAATATTATGATCACAATTTTTTATTAAATGAGTTTCAACATTAACATTTTCTCTTAAAAGAAAATCTTTAGCCTCCAATAAATATGTAGGTGAAACAATTTCATCTTTTTCACCATGTATTAACAAAATATTAGAAGAATTTTTTTTTCTAATTTTTAAATCATTTTGATTAATTATTTTACCAGAAAACCCTACTAGACAATTATATTCATCTTTTGAGGTTAACCCAACATTTATTATCATCATACAACCTTGACTAAATCCTGATAAACAAATCTTTTCATTTTTAAGTTTATATTCATCTTTAATTTCATTTAGGAATTGATTTATTTTTTTTTCAGCAATTATAGACTGCTCTAATACATAATCAGGATCATCTTTAGTAAGATCAAACCATTGATAACCAGATGGATTAATTTCACAAGATTGATGTCCGTTTGGACATATGAATATTGTATTTGGCATGAATCTTTTCCAATTAAATGACAACATGCTTATATCTTTGCCATCACCGCCATATCCATGGAGTAGAACAATAGCATTATTAATATCTGCATTATTTTCAGGTTTTATAATAGTGCTATCAAGACAAAATGTCATAATGAATTAAATTTGTTTTTTATTTTAAAAAACACTTTACAATATAAAAATGATTTCCGGAATAATTGTTAAAATTTTATCTATCGTACTCTTAATTGTTGTGGCTGTAGTTTTAATATTGGGAATCGGGACTCTGTTTAAAGGTGGTGAAACAAGTAAAAAATATTCTAATAAATTAATGCAGCTCAGAGTTCTCTTGCAATTTATTGCAATTATACTTTTAGTCGTTTTTGCTTATTATTTCAAAAATTAATTATACTCTGAGAGCCAATCTAAAAACTCTTTTTCACTAAAATCAATCGATCCAATTATTCTTGCAAATTCTTCACCTTCTTTATTAAATAATAAAGAAGTCGGTATTCCTCTCAATGAAAAATTTTTAGCCAAGGTAGAATTATTATCAAAATATATATCTAAATTTTTTATATTTAAATCTTTAAAAAACTTTTTTGATTTTTTTACATTTTCTTTTCCAACATTAATAGGAAATATCTTTAAATTACTTAAACTTGAATTCATTTTTAAAGCATCAAGAGAAGGCATCTCATCTTTACAAGGCGCACACCATGTGGCCCAAAAATTTAGTATTACTAGATTACTCTTATAATCACTTAATTTTATCAATTTTCCTTTTGAGTTTGAAAAAGTGATATTTTCATATGTCCTTAACTCTTTATTAACAACCAAATTTTTAATGTTTGGTATTTCATTTCCAAACGCATTAGACATAAACAATAAAAATAATATTAAAAATCTCATATTAAATAGGTATAATTAATTACCATGATCAAAAATAAAAACAACCAAGCAATATGGAATACTAGAATTAAAAAAACATCCTCCCTTTTTCAAAGAGTAGGTAGCTCTATTGATGTTGATAAAAGATTTTATAAAGAAGATATTAAAGGTTCAATAGCTCATGTGGAAATGCTTTTTAAACAAAAAATAATTTCTTTTAAAATAAAAAATAAAATAGTTTATGGATTACAAAAAATTGAAAATGAAATAAAAAAAAATAAATTTGAGTTCAGTGAAAAGTATGAAGATATTCATATGAATATTGAAAAAAAACTATTCAAAATTATTGGTGAAGAAGCTGGATATTTGCATACAGCAAGATCTAGAAATGATCAGGTAATAACCGATTTCAAAATGTGGATGAAAAAAGCGACTAAAGAGATAATTATTAATTTAGACACAATAATAAAATCAACTCTAAAAATTTCTGAAAAAAATATTGAGACAATTATGCCAGGATTCACACACTTGAAAAACGCTCAAGCTATATCATTCGCTCATTATTTAATGGCCTATGTAGAAATGTTTAGTAGAGATAGAAAAAG
>QCNX01000047.1 GCA_003210015.1 Pelagibacteraceae bacterium AG-426-P20
AAAAGAGACAGCTTTATACTAATTAGAAATTTTTTGTTAATATTCCTCCTGAAGCCGGTTCTTTACATCCAGTTGTTGTTGGAAAAGAAATTGGTAGTTTTAAAAGAGATCTAATCGCCAAATAAGCAAAAGCTTGAGACTCTACATAATCTCCGTCTATTTCATATTGATCAATTAACTCAATACTTATATTTTCAAAATTGTTTTTTATACTTTCTATAAGATATTTATTTTTTCGTCCTCCTCCACACACTAACCATTTATATATAATGGGTTGTTCTATTCCATGAGCATATCTCATTCCATTAGATATAAGTGATGCTGTAAAATCAGTTATAGTTGCAGCACCATTTTCTAAAGAAAGACCTTTTGCAAAAAAAATATCAAAATCTTTAACGTCTAAAGATTTTTTGTATTTAGAATTTTCAGTAAAATTTTCTAAAGCTTGGTTTAAAACCAATTTATCAGTTGTACCTGATCTAGCTAACAAACCATCTGTATCATGTTTTTTTTTTGAATTTTTTCTAATCCATTCATCTATCAGACAGTTCCCCGGTCCAATATCATAAGCATTAATATAATTGGTCTTGGAGTCCAAATTTTTCCAATCTATTGTAGAAGTGATATTTGAAATCCCTCCAATATTTAAGATATTTAATGGAAATCCTAAATCAAATTTTTCATTTATTTTATTTGCAAGAACATTATGAAAAATTGGTGTTAAGGGGGCACCTTGGCCACCATTTTCTAAATCATTTTGTCTAAAATTATAAATAACTTTTTTCTTTGTTAATTGAGACAATAACTTTCCATCACCTAGTTGTTTGGTAGTTTTTTTTTCTGGATCATGGAATATTGTTTGTCCATGAAAACCAATCAAATCCACTGAAGATTTTGACATGTCTAGAGTTTCTTTTACAGCCTTGACATGAAATAAAGTAATATTTCTCTCTAAATCTATGATTTCATTTAAATACTTATTTAAACTCTCTATATTTGTGATTTTTTCCCTAATATTCAATATTTTATGAATTAATTCTTTATCATATTCAAAATACCTGTCTAAAATTGATGAAAATTCTCTATTACCATCTGACTGAATTATAGAAACATCTACTCCATCTAATGAGGTACCGCTCATAAGGCCCATTGCTGTATATATTTTGCCCATTCTTATTTTTTTTTATTAAATATTGTATATTGTTAAACTATAGACTTATGAATAAATTTTTAAAAGAATTTAAAGATAGAGGTTTTTTCTATCAATGCACTAGTGAAGAGGAATTATCTAAATTATTAGATAAAGAAAAAATCAATGGTTATATAGGTTTTGATTGTACAGCTGAGAGTCTTCATGTTGGTAGTTTACTTCAAATAATGTGTCTAAGACTTCTTCAAAAACACGGACATAGACCTATTGTATTATTAGGGGGAGGAACAACTAGAATTGGTGACCCTTCAGGTAAAGATAAAACAAGAAAAATATTAAATGAAAAAGAAATAGACAAAAATATTAAGAATATAGAAAAAATATTAAAAAATTTTTTAGATGTTAAAAATCCAAAAACTAAACCAATTTTTGTAAATAACTATTCTTGGCTTAAGGGTTTAAATTACATTTCTTTTTTAAGAGATATAGGAAAACATTTTACAATAAATAAAATGTTAAGTTTTGATAGTGTTAAAACCAGACTAGAGAGAGAACAATCACTAAGCTACATGGAATTTAATTATATGATTCTTCAAGCTTATGACTTTCTAGAATTAAATAAGAAGAAAAATTGTACTCTACAAATAGGTGGTTCTGATCAATGGGGAAATATTGTAAATGGCGTTGAGCTGATTAAAAGACACTCTAATAAACAAGCTTATGGTTTAACAACTCCCTTAATTACCTTAGCTTCAGGAGCAAAAATGGGAAAAACTGAGGCTGGAGCGATTTGGCTAGATAAAAAATTTTTATCTGCATATGATTATTGGCAATTTTGGAGAAATACAGATGATAGAGATGTTGTAAAATTTTTGAAAATTTTTACTGACCTTGAAACAAGTGAAATTATTAATTTACAAAATAATAACATCAATGAATTAAAAATACTTTTAGCAAATAAAGCTACAACAATGCTTCATGGTAAAAAAGCAGCTCAAAATTCAGAACAAGCTGCTAAAGAAGCTTTTTCAGGTAATTCTCTTGGCGCTAATTTACCCTCAGTAAAAATTAAATCAAAAAATCTTGATGAACACATGAATGTAATAGATCTAATAGTTTTATCTAAATTAGAAAATTCTAAAAGTGAAATAAGAAGATTATTTAAAGGTAATGCTATCAAGATAAATGATAAACTTGTCAATGATGAAAAATTGATAATAAATAAAGAGCTATTCAATGAAAATTACTTAAAACTTTCTATTGGAAAAAAAAGGCATATTAAAATTGAACTAGATTAATTTTTTTTTATTTTTTCTAATGTTCGAGTTATAAATCTAGGTGTCAAAGTTTTAATTGGGTTAACAGTTGTTTCTAGATCTTTAGGTGGTCCTTTTACTTTAAAACTAACCCCAAAAACACCTTCACCGACTTTTTTACCCACTAATATATTTCCAATTATCGGTATTGAGGAAATGGTTTTATTAATAGTTGTTGCAGGAACTAATGTGCCTCGCAGACTTATCAATTTTTTACTTTCAATATACCCATCCATTAAAATAGATATTGCAGGCCCAATTGAATACATTTCTTCAATAGTCATTAAGTTTCCTTCAATAGAAAATTTCATTTCAAAATCAGTAAATCTGATCCCTTGACCTGTTAATAAATCGGCTATCCCTTGCAAAGAAGCTAAAGTTAATAGTTTAGCTAGTACCGGAATTTCTTGAATCTTAAAATTATCAATTTTTAATGTAGAATTTGTAACATTATTTTTTTTTATAGAATAAAAATCTAGATCACCTCCTTCAAAACCTTTGATAAATTTATACCTACTAACAAGAGGTTTCGCTTCATGAGAAAATAATGTTGTTATTTTTTCGTTACCATCTTTTTTAATAGTTAACTTAATTTTTTTTTGGTCAGAAAAATTTGACTCTAAATTTAATTCAGAAATTTCGTCTTTATTTAAAGATAAAAATCCTTTTAAATTTCTGATATTATTATTCTTATCTAAATAAACTTTTTTTATATCAAAAATAAATTTTGTATTTTTATTAATAGATACTGTCTTTTTATCGTCTTGTGGATTTAACTGTTTTTCAATTATTTTATCAATATTAAAACTATCTCCTGAAAC
>QCNX01000048.1 GCA_003210015.1 Pelagibacteraceae bacterium AG-426-P20
TCTTGATTTAATTCATCAATTTTTTCAGAGAATTCAATATGTTTTTTTTGTTCAATTTTCTCTTGATTTTCCATTTCCTGTAATTTGATAGATAAACTGTTATAATCTTCCTCTAAAAGTTTGTACTTTTCTTCCAATTCTTTTTTTTCAATTTCTAATTGATTTTTTTTTGAATTCAAATTTTCAACACTATTTTGTAAATCCGGGTTTTCTAAGTTTAAATTTTTTAACTTTGTTAGTGCTAAAGTTAATTTTTTTTCTTTTTCGATAACAGAATTCATATATATATTTATATTATTAAATAGATTCTTCTAAGTCTAGACAGGATAATTTTTGAATAAACAACATAGAGATTTAGCAAATTGTATCAGATTTTTATCAATAGATGCAGTTCAAAAAGCAAATTCTGGTCACCCAGGTATGCCAATGGGAATGGCAGATGTTGCGACAGTTTTATTCAAAGATTTTTTAAGATTTAATCCTCAAAATCCGGATTGGTTAAATAGAGATAGGTTTGTATTATCGGCAGGTCATGGCTCTATGTTGCTTTACTCCTTATTGTACTTGACTGGATATAAAAGTATCTCACTTAATAGTATAAAAAGATTTAGAAAGCTTAATTCAATATGTGCAGGCCATCCTGAATATCATCCTAAGACTGGTATTGAAACCACTACAGGGCCTCTTGGCCAAGGAATTGCTAACGCGGTTGGCTTCGCAATTGCTGAAGAAATTTTAAAAAAAAAATTGGGTAAAAAAATTGTAAATCACAAAACATATGTTTTGGCTGGAGATGGTTGTTTGATGGAAGGAATAAGTCATGAAGCAATGAGTTTGGCTGGGCATCTAAAACTTAAAAATCTAATAATGCTTTTTGACAACAATTCAATATCAATAGACGGCCCGACAAGCTTAACTGTTTCAGATAATTTTAAAAAAAGATTTGAAAGTTATGGTTGGGAATATATCTTAATTGATGGTCATAATCATAAAGAAGTTTTTAAAGCTTTAAAAAAAGTTCAAAATGCAAAAAAACCAACTGTTATATCTTGTAAAACTAAAATTGGTTATGGCTCACCAAACAAATCTGGAAAGTCATCTTCACATGGAAGCCCCTTAGGAGTAGAGGAAATTAAACTTGTTAGAGATAATTTAAAATGGAAACATAAACCTTTTCAAATTCCTAATAAAATTTTAAATGAATGGAGAAAACTAGGCAAAAAAGGTATTTCACTTGAAGCTAAATGGGAAAAAAATAATAAAAATAATAAAAAAAAAATAGCTAAAGTCTTTAAAAATAATTTTTTAAATATTTTTAAAAAGGAAAAAAAAATTGCCATTAAAAATATCAAAAGTTTAGCAACAAGAAAATCTTCTGAACTAACTCTCAATGCGTTAACCAAAGAAAATAATTCTTTGATTGGAGGCTCTGCAGACTTAGCTGGCTCTAACAATACTAAGACCAAAAATCATAAAATAATAAAGTCTAATGAGTTTAATGGTGATTACATCCACTATGGTGTAAGAGAGCATGCTATGAGTGGAATAATGAATGGGCTTGCCCTTCATAGTGGACTAATTCCATATGGAGGAACATTTTTGATATTTTCAGATTATTGCAAACCATCAATAAGACTATCAGCGCTCATGCAACAAAGAGTAATTTATATAATGACACATGACTCAATAGGTTTAGGAGAAGATGGCCCTACCCATCAGCCTATTGAACAATTATCTGGTTTAAGATCAATTCCAAATTTAAATGTTTTTAGACCTGCTGATAGAATGGAAACGATTGAGTGTTGGGAGCAAGCCTTAAAGAACTCGAAAACGCCCAGCGTTCTATCTTTAACTAGACAAAATCTCGACCCAATTAGAAAAGAGTACACTAAGATTAATAAATGTTCTTTTGGCGCTTATGAGGTTCTTAGAACTGGTAAAAAAGTCAATCTAACAATATTAGCAAGCGGTTCTGAGGTTAATTTAGCAATTCAAACTAGCCATAAATTAGCCAAAGATAAAATATACTCCAAAGTTATATCAATGCCTTGCCAAAATCTTTTTGACCAACAGTCAGTGTCTTATAAGAAGAAAATTCTTAGTGAGTCAAAAATTAAAATATCAATTGAGGCTGCTTCGACTGATTGTTGGAAGAAATACATTGGTGATGATGGTTTAGCTTTTGGAATTGACAATTTTGGAAAAAGTGCCCCATATCAGGATATTTATAAACATTTTGGACTAACTTCAGGAAATATTGCCAATAAAACTAAAAATTTTATAAGAAAAAAATAATGACAATAAAAGTTGGAATTAACGGAATGGGAAGAATTGGTCGAATGGTAATTAGATCAATAATAGAAAGCAATAACAAAAATTTTAAAATTCAACATATAAATAATAAATCTAATTCTGAGGCAAGTTGTACATTAATAAAATACGATTCTATTCATGGTAAATTTGATGCAGATTTAAGTTTTGATAAAGATCATTTAATCATTAATGATAACAAAATTACTTTCTCACAAGAGTCTAAAATAGAGGACATCAATTGGAAAAAATTTGGTGTTGATTATGTTTTTGAATGCACTGGAAAGTTTAATTCAAAAAATAAACTGGCCGCACATATTAAGAATGGTGCCAAAAAAGTGGTTGTTTCTGCACCATGTAAAGATGCTGATAAAACGATTGTATTTGGTGTAAACGAAAATATTCTTTCAAAAAATGATAAAATAATATCTGCAGCTTCATGTACAACTAATTGTTTGGCTCCAACTGCAAATGTTATCAATGAAAATTTTGAAATAGAAAAAGGTTTCATGACTACAATTCATGCATTCACAAGTGATCAAAGGATATTGGACAACTCACATAAAGACCCAAGGAGAGCAAGATCTGCTAGTCAATCAATAGTCCCAACTTCAACAGGTGCTTCAAAAGCAATTGGAGAAATTATACCCTCTTTAAAGGGAAAATTAGAGGGTATAGCAATGAGAGTCCCCACTCCAAATGTATCACTTGTCGAGTTAGTTTTTTGTACCAAAAAAGATATTAATATAGAAAAAATTAATGAGGCGTTTAAA
>QCNX01000049.1 GCA_003210015.1 Pelagibacteraceae bacterium AG-426-P20
TGAGTTATGAAGCAGAAGCTCAAATCGTAAGAGAACTTGCAAAGTTTTTAAAAGAAGGAAGCCTTTATAGAGGGTTCAAACCTGTTCTATGGTCTACAGTGGAAAAAACAGCTCTGGCAGACGCAGAAGTAGAATATCAAGATCACAAGTCAGATACCATTTATGTAAGTTTTTCTGTTAAGTCATCAAATCTTAAAGAGATTGTAGGTGCCAATATCATTATTTGGACAACTACTCCTTGGACTATACCTGCAAATAAAGCTTTAGCTTACAACGATAGTCTAGATTATCTGCTCATTGAAATTAATGATGAAGGTGAATTTAAAAATAAAAAAATTGTTATTGCTGAGGCTTTATTAAGCTCGGTGATAAAAGATTGTCAAATACAAGACTACAAAAACTTAAAAAAATTTAAAGGCAAAGAATTTAAAAACACTCTTTGTAATCATCCCTTTTTAGATTTGGGATATGATTATGATATACCAATGCTTAACGCACGTTTTGTTACAACTGAACAAGGTACAGGGATTGTTCACTGCGCACCAAGTCATGGGCCAGATGACTTTAATCTTTGTTTGAACAATGGAATTAAAGCAATAGAAACAGTTGATGGAGATGGAAAATATACTAAAAATGTATCTTTATTTGAGGGATTACACATTTTTAAAGCCAATCCTGTTGTAATAGAAAAATTAAAAGAGCAAAAAAAACTTTTAAAAAATGGTGAATTGATTCATTCATACCCTCACTCTTGGAGATCAAAAGCTCCATTAGTGCACAGGGCAACACCTCAATGGTTTATATCAATGGATAGTCATAGACTTCGAAATAAAGCATTGAAAGCATTAGATGAAACAACTTTTTACCCTAGCAAAGGAAAAGAAAGGTTGAAATCAATGATTGAAACTAGGCCTGATTGGTGTGTATCAAGACAAAGAGTCTGGGGCGTTCCGCTTCCTATTTTTATAAATAAAAAAACTAATGAAATTTTGGTTGATGATGAAGTTTTCGAAACAATTGCTAATGTTTATGAAAAAGAGGGATCTGATTGTTGGTTTTCTGATGATCCACAAAAATTTTTAGGTAAAAATTATAAGTCCAAAGATTATGAAAAACTCAGTGATATAGTTGAGGTATGGTTCGATAGTGGATCAACACACTCGTTTGTACTTGAAAAAAGAGCAGATTTAAAATGGCCAGCATCAATGTACCTTGAAGGTTCTGATCAACATAGAGGCTGGTTCCACTCTTCATTATTGGAGTCATGTGGTACAAGGGGAAAAGCACCATTCGAGTCTATTCTTTCCCATGGATTTGTTGTTGATGGAAAAGGATTAAAAATGTCAAAATCATTAGGCAATGTAATTGCCCCTGAAGATATTTTAAAAAAATATGGTGCAGATATCCTAAGAATTTGGGTTGCTTCATCAAATTATGCAGAGGATTTAAGAATTGATTATTCTATACTAGATCAGCATTCAGAGTCATATAGAAAAAATAAGAAATACGTTTAGATATTTACTTGGAAACTTAAATGATATTTTTGAGGAACCTAATTTTGAGGGCATTAATCCGGATCAACTACCGGAATTAGAGCAGTTTATGTTACATAAAGTGTATACTTTAAATGTAAATTTCAAAAAATATTTTAAAAATTATGATTTTCATAATTTATATAAAGAGATATTAAATTTTTGCACCGTAGACTTATCAGCTTTTTATTTTGATATAAGAAAAGATACCCTGTATTGTGATCCTAAAAATTCTGAAAAAAGAAAATCTACATTATTAATATTAAATGTAATTTTAAGCTCATTATTAAAATGGTTTGCCCCAATACTATCTTTTACAACAGAAGAAATTTATCAGTTAGTATCAAAAAAAAATAAAAGTATTCATTTAGAAAAATTTTTAGAATATCCCAAAAAATTTGAAAATAATAAGTTGTATGAGAAGTGGAGCCAACTTTTAAAAATAAGAGATATATGCAATTTAAGTATAGAAGAAAAGAGGGCCAGTAAAGAAATTGGATCAAGTCTAGAAGCAAACTTAACCATTAATTTGAATGAAAAAATTTTCAATTTATCAAAAGGTGTCGATTTTTCTGAATTATGTATCACATCGTCAGCTACTGTAATCAATAAAGATAAGTCTGAAATTGAAGTCATTACAGAAAAAGCAACAGGTAATAAATGTCCTGTATGCTGGAAGATAAATAAAAATAAATGTCCACGTCACGCGTAAAGCAAATAATGAGACTTTTTAATTCAAAGTATGTAATTAAATTAATTACTATCTTATTAATTTTTCTTTTTGACAGGCTGACTAAAATAAAAGTTCTTAATCTTTTCGAAAATAATCAATTAGAGGAAATATATATCAGCAATTTTTTAAATATTTATTTAATTTGGAATAAAGGAATCGCATTTGGCCTACTAAATTTTGATGATCGGTTAGTATATAATTTGACTACAGTCGTAATTGCAGTGGTTTCTTTGATAATACTGTTTTTGGCTTTGAGAATAAAAGACTATAAAGGCTATTTCTTTACAGTAATATTTGGAGGAGCTATAGGAAATTTTTATGATAGAATATCATTTAGAGCTGTACCAGACTTTATAGATTTTCATATTAACAACTATCACTGGTTTATTTTCAATGTAGCTGATATATTTGTTACTTTAGGAGTTATATGTCTTATTTTGGACGAATTATTTGTTAAAAAAAAGGTTAATGAAAAAAATTAATATAAGTTTTGTTTTAGTCACGATTATTTTTTTGACTTCGTGTCAGTCTGTAAAAGATGGTTTAAGTGGAAGAAAATCTGAAAATAGTGATGAATTTTTAGTTCAAAAAAAAAATCCGTTAATAATACCACCTGATTATATGAAATTGCCATCACCTGAAGATAATTTAGATTCAGATGAGATACTAGCGATGGAAGAGGAAACTGATATTCAAAAAATACTTCAA
>QCNX01000050.1 GCA_003210015.1 Pelagibacteraceae bacterium AG-426-P20
ATGGCAGGTTATATATCAAAAGGTGGACACAATGTAACTGTTTTTAATAGAACTAAATCTAAAGCAGAAAAATGGATTAAAGAATACAAAGGCAAAATAGCAGAAACTCCTGCTGAAGCTGCAAAAGATGCAGAGTTTGTCTTTACATGTGTTGGAAATGATAATGATTTAAGAGAAGTTACATTTGGTGACAATGGTGTTTTTAAAACAATTAAAAAAGGATCTGTTTATATTGACAACACTACAGCATCAGCAACAGTTGCTAGAGAAATTTATGAGTATGCAAAAAAAAATGGTTTTGGTTCTTTAGATGCCCCTGTATCAGGAGGTCAAGCTGGTGCAGAAAATGGTGCACTTACAGTAATGATTGGTGGAGATCAAGCAGATTTTGATAAAGCAAAAGATAAGATTGATTGTTACAGCAAAAAAATGAAATTACTTGGCAATGCAGGAAATGGACAGCTTGCAAAAATGGTTAACCAAATTTGTATTGCAGGACTTGTTCAAGGATTATCTGAAGGAATTAATTTTGGAATGAAGGCTGGGTTGAATATGGAAGATGTTATTGAGGTAATTTCAAAAGGTGCTGCACAATCTTGGCAAATGGAAAATAGATATAAAACGATGATTGATGATAAGTTTGACTTTGGATTTGCAGTTGATTGGATGAGAAAAGATTTAAAGATTGCAATGGATGAAGCTAAAAATAATGGCTCATTATTACCTGTAACAGAACTTGTTGATAAATTTTATGGAGAAGTTCAAGGTCTAGGTGGAAATAGATGGGATACATCAAGTTTAATAAAAAGATTTAGAAAGTAATGTATGCAACCAGCATACTATGAAAATCTAGAGGAAATTCAAAACAAGTATTGGTCAATGTTAGACGATGCTGTTACTAATAGATCATCACCATTTAGAATTCCAGTTTTTATGTGTGCTCATCAAGAAGAGATTGATGGAAGAATTGTGGTGTTGAGAAAATCAGATAGAACAAATAACTTATTACAATTTCATACAGATCTTAGATCCCCAAAAGTAGATATTTTAAAAAAAAATAGTAAAGCGTCATTACTTTTTTATGACAAAGAAGAAAAAATCCAATTAAGAGTTAAAGTTGAGTGTGAAATAAATAATCAAAATTCTACTACAGAAGAGTCTTGGAAAAAGACTCAACATATTAGTAGAAGATGTTATTTAACTGATAGTCCTCCTGGAACACTTGCAGAAAATCCTACATCCGGAATGATATCTAAATTGGAAGACTTTGATTACACCATAGAACAAAGTGAAGATGGCTATAAAAACTTTACAGTTATTAAATGTAAAATTAAATCTATAGAATGGCTATATCTTGCAGCTAAAGGACATCGTAGAGCTAAGTTTGATTTGGAAAATAAAAAAGGAAACTGGCTGGTACCATAATGAAAAAATACGAAGCAATGGTTCTATCCTGTATGGATCCACGATTTCAGCCAAAAGTTTACAAATATCTAAAAGCTAAAAAACTCTCAGGGAAATATAGTGCTTTTACAATAGCTGGAGCCGCCATTGGTGTAACTCACAAAAAATTTAAAAAATGGCACTCTACTTTTATAGATAATTTATCAACTTCCATCAAATTACATAAGATTAATAAACTTATTGTAATAAATCATAGAGATTGTGGTGCTGCAAAAATTATAAATGGTAAAAAGAAATTTACCTCTATTATTGAAAACAAGATACACAAAGACTCGTTCAAATTGATAAAAAAAATTTTAAATAAAAAATTTCCAAATTTAAAAATATATTTTAAGATTTTATCTTTAAAAGATTGATTTAAGAAATATTAAAAATGCTTAACTAGTTCCTTAATAAATTTTTATATCCTAAAATGTTCCCTTATCTATAGCATTCAAAACAAGAGATCTGTAATTGTAGTCTCGATGTACTGCATGGGTGTAAACAATTCGATTTTCATCAAAATTTATCAGCAATGCAATACCACCATATCCATCCATACCCATCACCGTATCACTTATGCCAGGATAGTTGGTATGAAAAAAACCTGCATAAGATTGTGAATAACCGTCACCTACATTATATGCTCCTTTATAAACTCTATTTGAATAAACATCTTTAAGATAATTTCCTATACATGTGTCACTGTTCCAATCATTCAAAATAGCTATCCCAATTCTTAATGTATCGTAACGTGATGCTTTAAAATTTGATTGAATAACACCCTTTGACTCAACCCCACTACCATTAAACCTTAATTTCCCAGCAAGACCTACATGATTTTTTAGGACGTCATTAATAAGTGAATTAAATTTATGTCCAGTTTTAAATGAAATATAATTCAAAGCCACATTGGGAGAAAATTGTGAGTAATTAAAACGTTTTTTTCCTGGTTTAGTGTTTGCTAATTCTTTTTTTGCAATACTGGCAATAGTTAAATCACCTATGTCTCTTCCTGAACTTAAATTATTGTTCCAAATATATTTTTGATCACCTGTACTGGCGTTGATAAGATCTTGTACTGTAGCTGTTTCAAGCAGTGTTCCTTTGAGGATTGGCCAATCAGCCAAAGTTGATGATAAAGAATTAATATAACCTTTACAGATCGCATGGCCCATGAGGTAACCACCTAAACTTTTTCCTAAAGACATACTGTATATCATCGTGTCATCATCTATTAAATCTCCAAATCTTTCAGGAGGAGATAGCTGATCAATAACAATCTCTCCATCTTCATACATTAAATAACTAATTAAACCTGTCGACTGCATCTTCTTAACAATCTTTTTTATGATCTTTGGTTCTTTTTGAAGATTAAATTTTAAAGCACTTGGTTGAGAAGATGGTTTGGTATAAAATTTTTTATCATTTTTACCTCTTTTGTTATAAGAAAGAAAATGGTATCTCAATGTCTCAAGATTTGGATTATGATATTCTTCA
>QCNX01000051.1 GCA_003210015.1 Pelagibacteraceae bacterium AG-426-P20
TTACAGAATATTTTTTAGCGATTGCACTGTTTTTTTAGTTTTATAACCTTAATATTTTATGGATTTCCTGTTGCATGGACTATGGGTGGTTTAGGAGTCCTATTTATATTTATTTCAATGCTTTCTGATAACTTATTTGACACCTTTTATGGTGTTGATTTTGGATTTGCATCCATGGTTGTTTATAGACTTTATGGTGTTATGGCTAACTGGGTTTTAGTTGCGTTGCCAATGTTTATTTTTTATGGGAATAATGATGGATAAATCTGGCATAGCGGAAGATTTAATGACCGATCTGTCCAAGTTGTTTGGTAAAACAAGAGGTGGACTAGCAATCTCGATTGTATTTATTGGAGTTTTGCTTGCTGCTTCCACAGGAATTATTGGTGCAGCCGTTGTTTTACTAACAATTTTAGGTGTCCCTTTAATGTTAAAAAATAATTACAATCCAAACTTAGCTTGTGGGGTTGTTTGTGCAACTGGGACTTTAGGAATTCTTATACCTCCTAGTATTATGTTAGTAATTATGGGAGACCAAGTGAGAATATCAGTTGGAGATCTATTTATGGGTGCTGTGTTTCCTGGACTCTTACTTGGCTTATTGTACACAATATTTATTGTTGTTTATGCTTATATGAACCCAAAGGCTGCTCCATTACCTAAAGATGCTGAACCAGTAGATTTCAAAATAGTTTTAAGAGTTTTAAAATCAATCATACCACCAGCTTTATTAATTTTTGCTGTTTTAGGAAGTATATTTATGGGGATTGCTACCCCTACAGAAGCTTCAGGAGTTGGTGCTTTAGGTGCATCTTTATTAGCTATAATTAGAGGAAGATTATCATTTTCAGATTTGAAAATTGTAATTAGAAAAACAACTCATACCACAGCATATATTTTTGCACTTTTTGTTGGTGCAACAATGTTTGCATTAATTTTAAGAGGTTTAGGTGGCGATGAACTAATTGAAGGAGCTCTTAAGGCATTACCTTTTGGAACAAGTGGAGTTGTAATTGTTGTTTTATTTGTTGCGTTCCTTTTAGGTTTCTTTTTAGATTGGATTGAAATTACACTAATAATTTTACCTTTCTTAGCTCCTGTAATGATGGACCTCGGAGTTGATATGGTTTGGTTTATAGTAATGTTTGCAGTGGTTCTTCAAACTTCATTTATAACCCCACCTGTTGGATTTGCTTTATTTTATATGAAAGGTGTAGCACCCCAAGGTATTTCTATCACAAATATTTATAAGGGCATAATTCCATTTGTTATTCTTCAAGTGATAGCGGTTGCGATTGTATTTAATTTTCCTGAAATAGTTACATGGTTACCTAAAGTAGCATATGGTCCATAAAATATAAATTGATAAGCATGAAAAGAACGAATTTAATTACGATAATTATAAGTATGTTATTTATAGCAAATTTTGCAAAAGCTGACTTAAATATTTCTTTAAAAGAGTATTTAGATGGAAAAGATTTAGATAAAGGCTCTACTCAAATATATTTATTAAAAAGATGTAGCGCCGTTTATGCTTATGCATCTGGTATAGTTCTTAAGTCTGATGCTGTTTCCTCTAAAAATTTTATAGAGATTTCTAACAATTTATTATTTAAATCCGTAGAATTAATGGTTATTGATGAAAATAAAAAACTTGAAGAAGCCCAAGATGAAGCTGAAAAAAATAGAAAAGAATTATTCAGTAACTACATAACTGACGGTAAAAAAAATTGGGAAAAAAACAAATCCCACTTTAAAGGGTCATATATATCTGAGGATGTGGCCATCTGTTCTAAGCTGACAGAAGAAAACTAAAATAAATATTTAGATTTTTATTGAATAATTGTGAGTTATGAATAAAAGATAATCTCATTCATGAAAAAAAAAATTTCTTTAATTGGTGCAGGTCAGATAGGTGGGACACTCGCACATTTGATTGGAATAAAAGAATTAGTAAATGAGGTGATTTTATTTGATGTAGCAAGTGGAATTGCAAAAGGTAAAGCACTAGATATAGCCCAATCTTCATCTGTTGATGGTTTCGATGTAAAATTTTCAGGTACAGATAATTATAAAGACATTAAAGATTCTGATGTAATTATTATTACAGCTGGAGTCCCTAGAAAGCCTGGAATGAGTCGAGACGATCTACTTGGTATTAATTTAAAAATTATTAAACAAGTAGCTGAAGGAGTAAAACAAAATGCACCAAATGCATTTGTTATATGTATTACTAACCCATTAGATGTTATGGTTATGGCTTTCCAAAAATTTTCTGGCTTGGCTGCAAATAAAGTTGTCGGAATGGCTGGGATTTTAGATAGTTCTAGGTTTAAATTGTTTTTATCTTTAGAACTTAATGTGCCTGTAAAAGAAATAGATGCGATGGTCATGGGAGGACATGGAGATACTATGGTCCCAATGCCCAGGTTTACAAAAGTTTCTGGCAAACCTTTGCATGATCTAATTAAAGAGGGCAAAATTTCTCAAGAAAGATTGGAAGAAATTAATCAAAGAACTAGAGATGGTGGTGCAGAAATTGTTAAGTATCTGGAAAAAGGATCGGCATTTTATGCTCCTGCAGCATCGGGCGTTCAAATGGCAGAAGCATACTTAAAAAACGAAAAGAAATTATTACCTTGTGCTGTTCAATTAAATGGAGAATATGGAGTTAATAATGTCTATGCTGGAGTTCCAGTTATAATAGGAAAAGATGGAGTTGAAAAAATAGAACAGATAGAACTTGATGAGAAAGAAAAAAAGGAATTTATGCACTCCATAGATGCTGTAAAAACGCTTTGGGAAGCAGCATCTAAGATAGATCCTGATCTTTCTAAGTAATAATGAATATTC
>QCNX01000052.1 GCA_003210015.1 Pelagibacteraceae bacterium AG-426-P20
TCTTCTTTATTTTTTGAAATGAACCAAAATTTTTTGTGATTTTCTTTTTTTTCGAAATCGATAGTTAAAATATTAGGGTATTTTTTTTCTAAAATAATCTTCAAATCTCCCAATGTTCTATCAGTAGGAATATTGAAATATTTTTCCTCATCAGAGCTCATTTTCTTAATAAGAGGCTGTATAATTTCACCAAATGGTTCCATCATAATAGACACAATATATTCTATACACTCTTCACAAGTTTCTTTTTCCAACCATAGGTAAAGTTCATTAAAGGGATAATCTTTTTGAAAATTAAATTGTTTTTCCAAGTAATTTAGTAATTTTCTTACATCTTCGAGTAAAAGTTTAATCTTATTAAGTTGGTATTCGCTCTCAGTATTCCAGCTAGTGATATTTTTGATGGAGTTTCTCACACAATTAATGAACAAATCTATATCTTTTGCTTTAACATTTTTTAATTCCCGTATTTTTTTTAAAGCTGTTTCTCTACAAAATATCCAATTATTCAGTAATGTTGGATGATTAACAATAAAAGGTGCCATACCTAAACCTGTCGAGTTTCCAATTCCAAGATTTTTACAAATTTTTGGATCAAGTTTGATGGCAAATTTTGGATTTTTATTTTTTGCAACGTGATTTACCTGATCAAAAGTAAACTGTCTAACTAAATAAACTAACATCATTTCTAATCTAAAAGGACCGTTTATTTCCTCTCTATTCTTAATTCTAAAACGATCCGCTAGTCCAAATTTACCAGATCCATAAACTGCCGTTGTTCTATACAGATATCCTACCTTTTCTAATAAATTTAAATCTGGCTGAATTCCTTTACTTAAATTTTCAACAACATGATCAAAAACTCGCACTGACTTATTAGCTCTAGATAAAGTTAATTCTTTATAAGACAATCTTCCAACTTCTTGTTTTGGAACTTCATTTCTCAGTCTATCAATGTCTTTTTTAAGAGGAACACCGTCATGAAGAGTAAATGCAGCATCCCATTTAGTTGCTATTACTCTGTCTGATCTTTCATTGTCATCAATTTTATTTGCAAAGCAAACTAATGAGTAAACTCTATCTTTTTTTTTAAAAGAATAAACTGCAGTACCATATCCTTTCTCATCTAAATCAAACAAATCTCTTTTATAATCCCAATCTTTAAACTCACTTAAAAAACTTCGTAAAAAAGACAATCTAGATTGATGGAATGAGCCAAGTCTTGATAATTTCATTATAACATTTGGATCTCGTAATTTTATATTCATATTTAAATAGTTTTATAAAAATTATACCAATTGTTTCCAAGTATCCCATTAGTCTCAGTATCTGAAAAACCAACTTTTTTTAAACCTTTTTCCAAATTTTTAAAACCTCTAGCATCTTCAAACCACTGGGGCTGTTTTGGAAAGCCTGGTTTATTTTTTGATCCTTCACCATAATTTTTACTTTTTGACCATGTGCCGTTTCTCATCCAATCAACAATTTCATCAGGTTGATTTAGACAAAGATCGGAACCAATACCAATATTATTCATGTTCATTATTTCTGCAGTTCTTGCAACCATTTCACAAAAACTATCAATCGAACAATTTGTATTATCTTTTAGATGATGTGGATAAAGAGACAATCCTAAAATCCCACCACTGTCACTTAAAGTTTTAAGTAATTCAGAAGATTTATTTCTTTTTGCTGCATGCCAAAAAGAGGGGTTAGCGTGAGTGATTGCTATAGGTTTTTCACTTATCTCTATTGCATCAAATGTACTTTTCTCTGCAGAGTGAGACATATCAACAACAACGCCCACTCTATTCATCTCTTTAATTACTTCACGACCAAAATTTGTTACACCACTGTCAATTTTTTCATAACACCCTGTAGCTAACAAAGACTGATTATTATATGTCAGTTGCATAAATCTACATCCAAGTTGATGTACTTTTTCAACTAAATTAATATTATCCTCTATAGGTGAACAATTTTGAAAACCAAAAAAAATAGCCGTTTTATTTTCTTTATTAGCTTTTTCAATATCTTTAAAACTTTTTCCTAAAAAAATTAAATCTGAATTATCTGTAAATAATTTTTCCCACTTTTGAATTTCAATTAAAAGTTCATCAAAATCCTCATGATATACAATAGTTACATGTACTGCATCCAAACCAGCTTCTCGGTTTATTTCGAAAATTTTTCTTGACCAATTACAATACTGAAGGTTGTCTATTTTAAATTTCATTTTGGTAAATAATTACAAATCATACCAATATGTTTTTTTAAATACTATTTATTTTATTGAAATTCTGATTTAATTTTGAAATAAAGATTGCGCTTGCAAAATCATGAAAAATAATAAAAAACTTAAAGTTGCAATAGTAATGGGTAGCCAATCTGACTACAAAACTATGCAATTATCAGCTAAAATCCTAAAAAAAATAGGAATAAAATTTGAGATTAAAATAATTTCAGCCCATCGAACTCCAGAAAGAATGTATAAATTTGCTAGTTCAGCTGCAAAAAAAAATATTGGAGTAATAATTGCTGGTGCGGGTGGTTCAGCACATTTACCAGGTATGATTTCGGCATTAACATCAATTCCTGTTTTGGGTGTACCTATAGAGAGTAAAAAATTAAAAGGATTGGATAGTTTA
>QCNX01000053.1 GCA_003210015.1 Pelagibacteraceae bacterium AG-426-P20
CCTTTCTTTAATCTTTCAAGATTTGTTACATATAAATCATCACCTACTATTTGAACTTTATCTACTGATTTCATTAACTTATTCCAAGCCAACCAATCATTTTCAGCAAATGGGTCTTCGATAGATTTAATTTTATATTTTTTAATAATTTTTTGATATTCCTTAATTGATTTTTCTACAGATATATAATTTTTAGAATGAATTGAATATTTATTCTTTTTAAATAACTCATTTGCTGCCACATCAAGGCAGATAGATACATCTTTTCCATTTTTAAAACCTGATATTTTAATGGCTTTCACAATCAAATCTAAAGCTTGATTATTACTGCTTATCATAGGAGCAAAACCACCTTCATCACCTACAGATGTTGATAAACCTTTTTGTTTAATTAATTTACTTAAATTTTTAATTACTACAAAACAAACTCTCATAGCATCTGTAAAACTTTTTGCTCTATCTGGTCTAATCATAAATTCTTGAATTCTAAGTCCGTTATTAGCATGAGCACCTCCATTAATTATGTTCATTAGTGGATAAGGTAATTGAAAATTTTTTTTTTGAAAAAAAGTTTTATAAAGAGGTAATTTTTTAGCTTTTGCAGAAAGTTTTTTAACTGCCATTGATACTGCTAGCATTGCATTAGCTCCTAAATTAACTTTTTGCCTTGTACCATCTAGATTTATTAACAAAGCATCAATTCTTTCTTGGTTATGAATATTTTGACCTTTTAATCTTTTTGAAATTTTAGTATTAACTAAATTAACTGCATTTAAAACACTCTTTCCTAAGTATCTTTTATTTTTTAAATCTCTTTTTTCAAAAGCTTCATAAGTACCTGTAGATGCACCTGATGGACAAATAGCTGAAGCACTATTATTTTTTATATAAACTTCAGCTTCGACTGTTGGATTTCCTCTGCTATCAAATATTTGACGTGCTTTTATTTTTAAAATCTTACTCACTATTTCTTAATTAGATTGTCTATATCGTTTAATTGTTTTAATAGATTATCTAATTTATTCAATGGTACCATATTAGGTCCATCGGAAGGTGCATTATCAGGATCTTGATGCGTTTCAATAAATACCCCAGCAACACCTACTGCTACTGCAGCCCTTGATAAATATTCTACAAATTCTCTTTGTCCACCAGAAGACTCTCCCTGACCACCTGGTTGTTGAACTGAATGGGTTGCATCAAAAATAACTGGGTAACCATTCTTAGCCATAATAGGCAAAGACCTCATATCTGATACTAAAGTATTATAACCAAAACTAGCTCCTCTTTCAGTTACCAAAATATTTTTATTTCCAGAGTCGGCAATTTTTTTTGTTACATTAACCATATCCCATGGTGCTAAAAACTGTCCTTTTTTAACATTAATAATTTTTTTTGTTTCAGCAGCAGCTATTAAAAGATCTGTTTGTCTACATAAGAAGGCTGGTATTTGTAAAACATCAACATGATTTGCTACTACAGAACATTGGTCTGCATTGTGAATGTCAGTTAAAATTGGAACATCTAACTCTTTTTTTATTTTGTCAAAAATTGGCAATGATGCTTCAAGACCTGCACCTCTTTTTCCTTTTAAACTTGTTCTATTCGCTTTATCAAAAGAGGTCTTATAAATAAATCCAAGTCCATACTTTTTAGTAATTTCCTGAATTTTTCCAGCCATATCCATTGCATGTTGCTCAGTTTCAAGCTGACAAGGTCCAGCGATAATACAAATTTTATTATCGTTTGAAATTTCTATGTTACCGCAATTTACTTTAATGCTACTCATTTGTGATTTTTTGCTGCCTTGATAAAAGAACAGAATAAAGGATGAGGTGCCAAAGGTCTAGATTTAAATTCTGGATGGAACTGAACACCAATAAACCAGGGATGATTTTTTAACTCAATAATCTCTGGGAGCTTATTATCTGGCGACAAACCTGAAAAAATCATACCTTTTTTTTCGAATTTAGCTTTGAATGCTATATTCACTTCATATCTATGTCTGTGTCTTTCTTTAATTATTTTAGATTTATATATTTTTCTGATCTGCGAATTTTCTTTCAACTTAGCTTCATAGGATCCTAATCTCATTGTTCCTCCAAGGTCTTTATCTGTACCTTGAATTTTTTTACCATCTTTTGTCCATTCGTTTATTAAACCAATTATTGGTAAACCTTTTTTATCAAATTCACTTGAGGTAGCATTCTTTAGATTCAATTGATGTCTAGCAAATTCAATAATTGCCATTTGCATTCCATAACATATTCCTAGAAAAGGAATCTTATTTTGCCTCGCATGTTTAATTGCTTCAATTTTTCCATCTGTTCCTCTTTTGCCAAACCCACCAGGAATTAAAATACCAGAAATATTTTTAAGTTTTTTCTTTATTTCTGAAATTTTTAATTTTTCTGAATCAATTCTTATTAAATTAACTTTAATCTTATTTTCTATTCCGCCATGGGTTAATGCTTCATCTAATGATTTATAGGCATCTTTAAGTTCTACATACTTTCCAATTATTGCGATATTAACTTGTTTTTTATTTTGTAATATAATTTTTGTAATTTTTTTCCACGGATTTAGATTTACTGATTTTTTTGATTTTAATTTAAAATAA
>QCNX01000054.1 GCA_003210015.1 Pelagibacteraceae bacterium AG-426-P20
AGGAATTATTGGTGGTGGTCAGCTCGGAAGCTTACTGTCAGTCGCTGCAAAAAAATTAAACATTAAAACAACAATTTATTCTGATGATAAAGATGCACCTGCACAAAATTTTAGTGATTATTTTGTATTTGGAAATTATAACGATAAAGAAAAAATTCTTGAATTTATCAATAAAGTTGATTTGATTACTTATGAATTCGAAAATATTCCTTTTGATACACTTAATGAAATTAATAAACTGAAAAAAGTTTTACCAAAACCATCTGTTAATAGATTAATCCAACATAGATTGGCTGAGAAGGATTTTGTGAATAAACTTAATATTAGAACAACCAGATATGTCAGCATTGAAAAAAAATCTGATATTGAAACCTTAGAAGATTTTCTTCCAGGAATTTTGAAAACTACAACTATGGGATATGATGGAAAAGGACAATACCCAATTAAAAAAATAACTGATCTTGATAATTTAAATTTAGATTTTTCAAAAGGATATGTGCTTGAAAAGCTTGTTAAACTCAAAAAAGAAATTTCTGTAATTGTTACAAGGTTTGGAAATAATAATTATGGAATATACGAACCAATAGAGAATACTCATCAAGATCAAATACTTAATCATTCAAAAATTCCTGCTGAAATAAGTAAAAAAATATTAGATCAATCAACCGAGTGGGCAACTACTATAGCCGAAGAATTAAAGTATATAGGAACGTTGTGCGTAGAGTTTTTTATAGATCGAAATGAAAACTTATATGTAAATGAAATAGCTCCAAGAGTTCATAACTCCGGTCACTTAACAATTAATGCTTACAATGTGAGTCAATTTGAAAATCATGTAAGGGCAGTTTGCTCTTTAGAAAAAATTCCGTTAAAAAAATTATCTAATGCAAAAATGATAAACTTAATTGGAAATCAAATAGAACCTTATAGACAAAATTTTCAATTTAAAGACAATGAATTTTTCTTTGATTATTTAAAAAAAGAGATAAAAGAAAAAAGAAAAATGGGTCACATTACAACTTTGATATAATGATTAAATCAGTAGAAGGAAATTTTGATAATCCAGAGGTTAATGAACTTCTTACAAAACATTTTATTGAATTAAGAGCTGCATCTCCTGAAGGAAGTGCTCATGTTTTGGATATTCCTGGTTTGAAAATTCCATCTATTAAATTTTGGAGTTTATGGGAAAATGAAAAACTATTTGGCTGCGGAGCCCTTAAATTTTTAGAAAAAGGTCATGGTGAATTTAAATCGATTAGAGTTCATGATAATTTTAAAAAAAAAGGAAATGGTATCAAGGTCATTAATCATTTAATTGAAGAGGCAAAAAAATTAGATATCAAAAAGCTCAGTATTGAAACTGGCGCTGGTGATTTTTTTATCCCAGCAAGAAAATTGTTTAGTAAATGTAATTTTTTACCTTGTGAACCTTTTGCGCACTATAAATTAGATAAAAATTCCATCTATTTAACAAAGCAAATAGACAATGATTAGGATAAAAATGCCTAATTAATATCAATTTAGTTGACAAAACCCTCTAAATTATAAAGAAAGCAGAATTACTTAATTATAAGTAATAAATTAATATAACAAAAAGTAAGAAGATAAATATGAGTCTACAAGGTAAAGTAAAATGGTTCAATCCAACTAAAGGTTTTGGTTTTATTGAACGAGAAGATAAAGAAAAAGATGTGTTTGTACATGTTTCAGCTGTAAGAGATGCTGGTATGAACGGTTTAGATGAGGGTCAAGCTTTGACTTTCGATGTTGAAGATGGTCCTAAAGGTCCTTCAGCAGTTAACTTAAAAACTGCATAATTTTCACACTATCATTAATTGGCTATAAAATATTTTAATTCTTAAACCAAGAATTGATTTATTTTTATAGCCAATAATCTATTCTTTTATCGAATGAATAAGAGAAAAATAACAAAATTAGATCACCTAAAATTTGAACCTTTTAATAAATATGGTGATCCAATAAAGGGTTGGTTCTGGCATAAAATTAGTTTTGATGAGAAAACAAACTTTGGAACATACATATCAAAATTAGAACCAGGAACTAAAACAATTCCACACATTCATACTGGTTATGAAGAATTTTTAATATTAGAGGGTGAGTTAATCGACTCGGATGGTACAATTTTTAAAAAAGGAGATTTTATATCTTTCGAACCAAATAGTTCACACTCATCTCACACAAAAAAAGGTTGTTTGATTTTAACTTTTATGAGAGGACATAACAATAAACTTAATAAAAAATAAAAAATTATGATTGGTATTTTAGGAGGAATGGGAACTCAGGCTGGTCTTGATTTTTGTAACAAGCTTGCAATTTTATACAGAGGTAAAATTGATCAAGAATACCCATTGTTTGTACTTTACAATAAATCAAATATTCCTGGAAGACCAGAGTCTATAGGGATTCAAACCAAAAATTTATCTAATCATGCTTCAAATAAAGTAAACAAAAAAAAATATCTTTTAGTTTTAAAAAGTCTATTAAATGGTTGTCGATTACTTAAAAAAAGCAAATGTAAATTTATTGTTATTCC
>QCNX01000055.1 GCA_003210015.1 Pelagibacteraceae bacterium AG-426-P20
TCACCCACTCTTCCGTAAGACATAGTGTATTAAGTGATTGTATTGAAAATTTAATATTTATAAAGTAATTATTCGATAATTATGAAAAATAAGTACTCTGTATTTTCTTTAATCAAAAATGCGTTCTCATACCATGAGAATTGGCAAAGAGCATGGAAAGACCCCATGCCAAAAAAAGAGTACGATGCAGTTATAGTTGGTGGTGGTGGTCATGGATTAGCTACTGCCTATTATTTAGCAAAAAAACATAATATGAAAAATATAGCTGTTGTTGAAAAAGGTTGGATTGGTGGAGGAAATACTGGAAGGAACACCACAATAATAAGATCTAATTACTTATGGGATGCTAGCGCAGGTCTCTATGATCATGCATTAAAAATTTGGGAAGGTTTATCTCAAGAGCTTAATTATAACGTGATGTTTAGCCAAAGAGGAGTAATGAATCTAGCTCACAATTTACAAGATGTAAGAGATTTAAAAAGAAGAACTCATGCAAATAGATTAAATGGTATAGATGCAGTTTATCTAAATACAGAGGAGGTTAAAAAATTTTGTCCGATTATTAATACCTCACCAGATATTAGATACCCAGTTTTAGGTGGAACACTTCAAAAAAGAGCTGGTACAGCAAGACATGATGCTGTCGCTTGGGGTTATGCAAGAGGAGCAGATGAAATGGGTGTCGATATAATTCAGAATTGTGAAGTAAAAGGAATTAAAAGAAATGGTGATAGTGTTGAAGGAATTGAGACTACAAAAGGATTTATAAAAACAAATAAAATTGGTGTTGTTGCTGCTGGTCATTCAAGTGTTATTGCAAATATGGCTGGCTTAAAATTACCTCTTGAAAGTAAACCCTTACAAGCACTTGTGTCAGAACCCGTTAAACCAATAATTGATACTGTAGTAATGTCGAATGCAGTTCATGCTTATGTTAGTCAATCTGATAAAGGTGAATTAGTTATAGGTGCAGGAACAGATGATTATGTTTCTTATTCTCAGAAAGGAAGTCATCAAATAGTAGAAGGAACCTTAAATGCAATTCTAGAATTATACCCAATTTTTAGTAGAATGAGAATGCTAAGACAATGGGGAGGAATAGTGGATATTTGTCCAGACGCTAGTCCAATATTAAGCAAAACTTCTATTAAAGGTTTGTATTTTAATTGTGGTTGGGGAACCGGTGGATTCAAAGCGACTCCAGGGTCAGGAGATTTATTTGCACACACAATTGCAAATGATGAGCCTCATAAACTTAATGCAGCATTTAATTTAAACAGATTTGTAAGTGGTGACCTTGTAGACGAACATGGTGCAGCAGCGGTTGCTCATTAATGTTTCTTATAAATTGTCCATATTGTGGTGAAAGAGATCAACAAGAATTTAAAGCTGGTGGGGAAGCTCATATAGAAAGACCAAAACAGCCAACAGAACTTAGTGATGATGAATGGGCAGAATATTTGTTCATGAGAAAAAATATTAAAGGAGTTCAATTTGAAAGATGGAACCATACGCACGGCTGCAGAAAATGGTTTAATATGGTGAGGGACACATCTAATGATGAAATTAAACTAACTTATAAAATGGGTGAAAAACCACCTTTAAAATAAAATGTCAACAAACTTAAGAGTAAAATCTAGCGAATACATTGATGAGACTATTAGAATTTCTTTTAAGTTTAATGGAAAAACATATCACGGTTTTAAAGGTGATACATTAGCATCCGCCCTACTCGCTAACAATATACATCTTGTTGGAAGAAGTTTTAAATACCATAGACCAAGAGGAATAATGACCGCTGGCTCAGAAGAGCCAAATGCAATCGTTCAAGTAAATGATAAAACAAATAGAACTGAACCTAATGTAAGGGCAACAGAAGTTGAAATCTATGAAGGTTTAGAAGCTTCTAGTCAAAACTGTTGGCCTAGTGTTAATTTTGATATCGGTGGAATAAACAATGCTATATCAGCATTTTTACCAGCCGGTTTTTATTACAAAACATTTATGTGGCCAGCCAGTTTTTGGGAAAAATATGAATTTTTTATAAGACATTCTGCAGGTCTAGGTAAATCTCCAACTGACAAAGATCCTGATATATATGATCACAGACATTTACATTTTGATGTACTAGTAGTTGGCGCTGGAATTTCAGGAATACTTGCAGCAAAAAATGCAGCTAAAAATAATTTAAAAACTCTACTTGTTGATGAAAAAAGTGAATTGGGTGGTGCAACAATTTATCAAAATGGAGATTTCAATAAAATTGATAATCAAAGTTCTTCTGATTGGATTAAAAAAGAAATTCAAAATTTA
>QCNX01000056.1 GCA_003210015.1 Pelagibacteraceae bacterium AG-426-P20
AAAAAACCCAAAATTTCTTCAAACCATAAGGGGGGCAGGATATGTTTTATGGATTGAATAAACTTGTAAAAAACTTATTACCAAAAAGATTATTTTACAGAGCTTTATTAATTGTAGCAGTACCTGTGATATTTTTTCAATTGCTAATCACAATAGTTTTTTTCGACAGTCTTTGGATTAAAACTAACAAAGGAATGACCAGAGCTTTAGTAAATGAAATCAAAACTTTCATTGAAGTTTATAAAAATGATAGTTACGACAAAGATGAAATAAAAAATTTATTTTCTGTCTATCAAGATTTAAATATAGAATTTGTTCAAGACGAAAATTTCATTTATGATTATAATGAAAGATGGTTCAGCCCAATTGATAGAACTTTAAGAAGAGAACTAAAATCAAGATTTGCAGATGATAATTTTTGGTATGATGTCACAAGCTATAAGGAATTAATTGATTTAAGAATTAGATATCAGGATGGTTATTTCAAATTTTTAGTTCCAAAAGATAGATTAACAAGTTCCTCTGCTCGAATATTTGGTTTATGGATTACAGTACCTGCATTGATAATGGTCATCATATCTCTTATCTTTTTAAAGAACCAGACTAGACCAATTACCGCTTTAGCAAAAGCTGCTGAAAAATTTGGTAAAGGTGAAGATGTAGAAGAATTTAAACCTTCAGGTGCGGCTGAAATAAGACAAGCTGGATTTGAGTTTGATAAAATGAGAAAAAGAATTCTCAGACATTTAAATCAAAGATCTGAAATGCTATCTGGTATAAGTCATGACTTAAGAACTCCATTAACAAGAATGAAGCTTCAGACCGCATTTATTAAAGATAAAGATATTTCTAAAAAATTAACAGATGACATTAATGAAATGGAAAAAATGCTAAATGAATATCTTCAATTTACTAGTTCATCATACCTTGAAAAAGATGAATTATTTAGTCTTAGTGATTTAATTGAAGAAATTATAAAGAAATATAATAATGAAAATATATCTAAAATTATACCAGCTAGAATTTATTTTACTGGAAGAAAAAATTTAATCAAAAGAAGTATAAATAACTTAATTGATAATGCATTAAAATATGGAAATAAAGTCAATGTAGAACTTTCAAAAAGTAATACAAATATATTTATAAAAGTTGAAGATGATGGCCCTGGAATTCCAGAAGCAGAATATGAGAATGTTTTTAAACCATTTTATAAAATGGACAAAGGAAGAGCAGAAGCAAAATCAAGTGTTGGTCTTGGTCTGTCTATTGCCTCTGATATTGTTCGTTCACATGGGGGAAATATAAAATTAAAAAAATCTAATCTAAATGGTCTAGAGGTTAGAATTTTTTTGCCCGTTTAGTTTTCTTTGTTTTTTGATGGTATAATTTATCAATTTTTTTTTCTAAATTTTCAACTCTTTTAGATAAAACTTCAAATTCATCTTTACTTGTAATTTTCATTTTAAAAACAAATTCATCTCTTTTCGATTTAAAGATATTTAATATTTCTGCAGTTAAATCTTTTGAAGATACTAGGCCTTGCTCTATTAATTTAGCAAACTTATCAATTATAAATTTAGAATTTTTCATATTTAAGATATACATTATAAGTATTATTAAAAATGTTCATTAATAATTTTGACCCAGTAGCAATAGAAATATTTTCTTTAGAAATCAGATGGTATTCCTTAGCTTATATATTTGGTATTTTATTAGGTTGGATACTCGCTAAAAAGTTATTTATCCAAAGCGTAGAAATTAAAAATAAATTTGATGATTATTTATCTTATGTAATTATAGGTATTATTTTAGGGGGCAGGCTTGGTTATGTACTTATTTATAATTTAAGTTTTTATTTAAATAATCCATTAGATATATTTAAAATCTGGCAAGGCGGGATGTCTTTTCACGGTGGTTTAATTGGAATTATTTTTGCAAGCATAATCTTTGCAAAGAAAAATAATCAAGACGAATTTCTATATATGGATATTGTAGCTTTAGTTGCCCCAATTGGAATATTTTTTGGACGAATTGCTAACTTTATAAATTCAGAATTATATGGAACAATAACAAATGTACCCTGGGCGGTAACATTTATTCAAGTAGATAATCTTCCTAGGCATCCTTCACAGTTGTATGAAGCAATACTAGAAGGCATATTTTTATTTTTAATATTGATTTATTTTAGAAATAAATTTTTACACAAGCCTGGTACAATTTCTGGATTATTTTTAATATTTTATTCTATCTTCAGATTT
>QCNX01000057.1 GCA_003210015.1 Pelagibacteraceae bacterium AG-426-P20
TACAAGGCTGATGTCCTAGCACATACTCTATGAAATACGCTGAAATTATTGAAATTAAACAAAGAAGAAAAATGAAATTTAAGTAAATTTTTATTTTAAACTTATGCATGAGGTTTAAATATTAAATAAATCATAATTCCTGCTATAACAATTAATATTCCAATAATAGTAAACCATTTAGATCCATGCTTATTCATAAATTGAGTAAACAAATCACCAAATTTATAAGATAGATAAGAAACTACAAAAAAACGTAATCCTCTAGAAATTAAGCTTATTAAAATAAAAATTAAAATATTAAATCCGATTAAACCACTAGCAATTGTAAAAACTTTATATGGCAATGGAGTAAAACCAGCTAAAAAAAGAATTCCAAGCCAAGCATAAAAACCCTCACTACTTATTAAATTATTTTTAAGGTTAATTAGCTTATCTTCGTAGCCGTAAATACTCATTATTTGCATTCCTATATCAAAAAAAAATGCTCCAATAAAATAGCCTAATATTCCACCTAATACTGAAAAAACGGTAGCTATAAGAAAAATCTTAATGAAATCACTTTTTTTTGAAATAACCATAGGTATTACCATCACATCTGGTGGTATTGGAAAAAAAGAACTTTCAATGAAAGAAACTAAAGCCAAGTAATATTTAGAACTTTTATGAGCTGCTAAATTTAAACACTTTTTATAAAGAGTATTAAACATTTTTTGGTTTTAATATAATTTTAGTTCTTATACTATTTAATTAATTAATTAAACAATAGAGGGCGAATGGCGGAACTGGTAGACGCGCACGACTCAAAATCGTGTTTCGCAAGAAGTGAGAGTTCGATTCTCTCTTCGCCCACCAAATTATGGAATTAAAAGCAATAAATAGTCTAGTAGAACTTTTTTTCAAAAAATATGAAGAAAAAAGTTCTGAGCAAGATCAGTTGTTTCTAAAATGGTTAAAAACTGAAAGAAATGATTTTTTAACATGGACACAAGTACAAAATAAGATTGTGATTTTATCACAATATTTAAGAAAAAATTTATTAAAGGGAGACAGATGTGTTTTACTTTCTGAAAATAGACCAGAATGGTTTATAGCTGATATTGCGATTATGAATGCTGGGGGAATAACAGTCCCGTTATTTACCACATATTCAGAAAAAGATTATGAATATATTATTAATGATTGTAAGCCTAAATTTTGTATTGTTTCAAATAATCTTCAATTAAAAAAAATAGAAAAATTTATTTCAAGTGAAACTATAGTTTTATCTTTTGAAAATTTTAATGAAATTTTTGAAAAGCACTCTAAAGAAACTATTTCTCCATCTAAAATTTATAATAAAGATATTAAGAGAAAAGACCTTGCTTGCATTATTTATACATCGGGAACAACTGGTAATCCTAAAGGCGTAATGCTTAGCCATGGAGGCATCTTATCTAATTGTGAAGGTGCACAAGAAATTTTAGACTCACTTGTAAAAAATGATAAACCTGTTTTTTTAACTTGGCTTCCTTTGTCCCATTCTTATGAGCACACAGTACAATATGTCCAAATTTCACTTGGAGCAAAGATTTTTTATGCAGAGAGTCTAGAAAAATTATTACCCAACATGTCTATTGCAAAGCCCACAATCATGACGGCTGTACCAAGATTTTATCAAAATTTATATAGTAAAATATCTCTAAATTTTTCAAAGCAGAAAGGTTTTAAGAAAAAATTGATAGAAAATACAATTTTGCTCGGAACGAAAAAATTGAAAAAAGAGAGATTAAATCTTAATGAAAAAATCAAAAATTTTTTATGTGAAATATTAGTGAGAAAAAAAATAAAAAATCAATTTGGTGGCAAATTAAAAGCCTTTGTTTCTGGAGGTGGTGCTTTAGATAAAGAAATAGGAGAATTTTTGAATTCTATAGGTCTACCAACTTTACAAGGATACGGATTAACTGAGACTTCGCCTGTTGTGAGCTGTAATATTCCTGAGAAAATTCAAATTGAAACTGTAGGGCCGCCTTTTAAAACAAATGAAGTAAAAATAGCAGAAGATGGTGAAATTTTAGTTAAGGGAGAAAATGTAATGCTTGGTTATTGGAATATGAAAAAAGAGACTGGTGAAATTATTAAGGATGGATGGTTGCATACTGGAGATATTGGAGAAATAACTAGCGATGGAAACTTAAAAATAACTGATAGAAAGAAAGAA
>QCNX01000058.1 GCA_003210015.1 Pelagibacteraceae bacterium AG-426-P20
TAAAAATATTTTGACAAATACTAAGTTACGTTTTTTTTTTCAAATATTTTTAATTTTGAGCCTGGTATTAATTAACAATTTGAAAATAGACGATCTTAGAATTATTTTTTTAAATGAATTATTGGATAACAATTTTGTTAATATTCTTTTTACTACATTTTGTTTAGTAGTTCTAATTAATGGGAGTAATTTTATCGATGGTTTAAATGGTTTGTTGTGTGGATATTATATAATGATTATAGGATCAATTATTTTTATCAGCAATTACAATTTTGAAATTAATTTTTTTGATAAAAATATTATTGAAATTATTTTCTTTACTTTATTGATATTTTTAATACCAAATCTATTTGGTAAAGTTTATTTAGGTGATGGTGGAAGTTATCTTATTTCAACTATAGTTGGATATTATTTAATTAAATTTTATTTTATCAACAACAACATATCACCATACTATATTTCTTTATTATTATGGTATCCAGCATTTGAAAATTTATTTTCTTTATTAAGAAGAGTTATGACTAAAAAAGACATTTCAAATCCAGATAATAGACATTTACATCAAATAATATTTATTTATTTTAAAAAAAGAAGTTTTTTTTTAAAGAGAAATTTAAATTCAATTAGTTCGGTAATTATTTTGTTACTTAATTTACCAGGATTTGTTTTAGCCAATTTTTATTATGATAAATCGTTAATCTTAGGCATTATATTAATATCTAATTTAGTAATGTATTGTCTAATTTACTATAAAATGTCAAAATATTTAAAATTAATTAATTAAAAATTTGAAAAATATAATTGTTGTAACTGGTGGAGCAGGCTTTGTAGGGTCAAACCTAGTTAAAAGATTATTGTCGACAACAAAGTATAGAATTATTTCTATTGATAATTACTCTTCTGGTACAAAAAAAAATCAAGTAAATTCAAATAGAGTAAAATATATAAAATCAGACACTAAAAATATTTCTAAAATTTTATCATTATATAGAAAAAAGATTTTAACAATTTTTCATTTTGGTGAATTTTCTAGAATTTATCAAAGTTTTTTAAAATTAGATGATTGTATTAATTCAAATTCAATTGGTACTCATGAGGTCTTTAAATTTTGTTTAGTAAATAAAATTAAGTTGATTTATTCTGCAACATCAGCGACGATAGGTAATAATGGTAGAGACAAAAATTTATCACCTTATGCATTTACAAAAGCAAAAAATCTAGAATTGTTAGAAAATTTGAAGAAATGGTACAATTTAAGATATGAAATAATTTATTTTTATAATGTTTATGGACCAGGTCATATTAAAAGTGGTCATATGGCAACAGTAATAGGTATATTTGAAAAACAATTTAGAGAAAACAAGCCATTAACAATTGTTAAACCTGGAACTCAATCAAGAAGATTTACACATATTCAAGATACTATTGATGCTTGTATTTTAGCTTGGAAGAAAGATAAATGTAATCATTTTAGCATATCTCATAAAAAATCTTACTCTTTAAAACAGGTGGCAAAAATGTTTGGAGGTAAAACCAAGTTTCTTCCTAATAGACCAGGCGAAAGGTATGCCTCGGCACTAACATACATGAATCTATCAAATAAAGTTATTAAATTATATGGTAAAATCAGTTTGCATGATTATATCAAAAGCTACATTAGAACTTCCAATAAATCTAAATGATTGTTTACATTCAAGTATAAATAGGTATAAGTTGTCCGCCGGTGATTATTGCGAAAGTGTTATACCCGATCCCATTCCGAACTCGGAAGTCAAGCCTTTCTGCGCCGATGGTACTTTGTCTTAAGATACGGGAGAGTAGGTCATCGCCGGCATTTTAAAAATTATTATGAAAATTAAAAGCTCGTTAAAATCAATTAAAAAAAGAGACCAAAACTCAAAGTTGGTGAGAAGACGAGGAAGAGTTTACATAATCAACAAAACTAATCCCAAGTTCAAAGCTCGACAAAAATAGTTCTTATGGATAATGAAAGCCATAAAAGTACTTGGAATAACTTCACTAAATTTGTTCTGTGGGGAACTGTCGCTGTTGTATTAGTTTTAGTTTTAATGGCAGTATTCTTATTATAAGTCTTTTCTTATGAGAATTGGTTCTATTTCAGAAAATCAAAAACTTGAAAAAAGAATAGCTATA
>QCNX01000059.1 GCA_003210015.1 Pelagibacteraceae bacterium AG-426-P20
ACAAACATTCTTCAACTTCTATTAAAAAAAGACTTAATAGAATTTTTATTAAAATTAATAAAAAATATAAATCAAAATTAAAAATTGATTATAGGGTTTCTGGTGAAGCTTTTTTAACTAAACCAAATAAAACGACTTATATGATACAAAATATCATAAAAAAGATTACCAAAATAAAACCAAAATTATCTACTACAGGTGGAACTTCAGACCTACGATTCATCAAGGCTATATCACCCGGTTTAGAATTTGGTTTAGTTGGACGGACTATGCATCGTGTAGACGAAGTTGTATCTTTAAAAGACTTAAAAAATTTATCTAAGATTTATCAAAATATATTGCAAAATTATTTTAAGTGAAAACTGGTTTAATTACTTCTGATACTTATCAAAATCATGATACTGGTCCTGGACATCCAGAACAAATAGCTAGAGTAACCGTAATTAATGAAAATTTTAAAAAATTAAATAATAAAAACATATTATGGAAAAAACCATCAATAATTTCAGATGAAATTATTAAAAATACTCATGATACAAAATATGTTGATTTAGTTAAAAAATCTTTTCCTTCTAAGGGTTTTTCTTCTCTTGATGGTGATACTATTATTTCACCAGGAAGTAAAGAAGCTACATTCGATGCGGCTGGTTCAATTATTGCTGCTATTGATGGTATTCAAAATAAAGAATTTAAAAATGCTTTTTGCTCGGTAAGACCGCCTGGGGGCTAGCGCCCTCTTTAAATTAGGAGGGCGCTAGTCTCACTTATGGACATCATGCTGAAAAAAGTAAAGCAATGGGATTTTGTATTTATAATAATGTTGCTATAGGAGCAAAATATTTATTAAACAAATACAAATACAAAAAAGTTGCTATCATTGATTTTGATGTTCATCATGGTAATGGCACACAAGACATTTTTTATGAAAATGAAAATGTTCTATTTATATCAACTCATCAATACCCTTATTATCCAGGAACGGGCTCTGAACAAGAAAAAGGTAAATTCAATAATATTTGTAATATACCTTTGCCTGCAGGAACAAATTCTGAGGAGTACCTTAATGCTTTTGAGTTTGCATTAAAAAAGTTAGAAAAATTTAAGCCTGAGTTCATCCTTATTAGTGCAGGTTTTGACTCTCATTCTAAAGATCCACTTGCTCAATTCAAACTTGAGACTGAAGATTTTTATATTATTACAAAGAGAATATTAGAAACCTCAAAGAATTTTTGTCATGGTAAAGTTGTTTCAATTCTTGAAGGCGGATATGACTTACAAGCACTTCGGGATAGTACTAAAAGACATGTTGATGCATTAATAGAATTTAATTGATAAATATCTAATTCATTATAAATAAATTCCATGAAATTATATAAAATCAAAAAATCTAAAATTGATAATAAAGGTAGAGGCCTTTATGCTATTAGAGATATTAAAGAAGGAACAAAAATTATTGATTATAAAGGAAAAATTATCACCAATAAACAAGTTGATGAGTCTGATAAATATGACAATGGTAAACCAATATATTTATTTACTTTAAATAAAAAATTTACATTAGATGGTGATTTTCCATGGAATACAGCAGGCTTAATAAATCATAGTTGTAATCCCAATTCTCAGTACGATGGTAAGGGTTTAAAAATATGGATTACAGCAATAAAAGATATTAAGAAAGGTGAAGAATTTACCTGTGATTATGGTTTTGGTTTTGATGAAGATTATAAACAATTTCCATGCAAATGTGGAGAGAGAAATTGTTGTGGATATATAGTTCGAGAAGAGTCTAGATGGCGAATTAATAAAAAATTTGCAATGAGTAATAAAAAAAAGTTAATAAATAACTCTAGATAAAAATAAACCTTCCGGAGGTGCTGGAGGAGCACATAATACTCTTTTTTTTGACTTCATTATACTTTCAAATTTTTTTAATGACCATTTATTTTCTCCTAGGTATTTTAAACAACCAACCATTGAACGAACTTGTTGTTGCAAAAAAGACTGAGATC